>NZ_CAMPFU010000007.1 GCF_946848805.1 Deinococcus sp. Marseille-Q6407 | reverse complement strand
CGCCTGGCCCTCTACACCTTGTTGCCAGGAGTCAGGCTGAACCACCTGCTGAGCCAAATTCAAAAGGAGCAAGAATTCCTGCGCCAGCACGGCTATTCGCTCAGCTATGCAAGGTGCAACTTATGAGAATCACGCTGACCTCTGCTCTGGTCGCTATCTTTGCTAATTCTATTGCCTCACAGGCCACGTCCTCCAGGCTGATCTTCAGCATGGCCAGAGACGGTCAACTCCCTCGCGCCCTCGCAAAAGTCAATTCACAGACCAAGGCGCCCCAGAACGCCATGTTGTTTATCGCAGCGCTTTCTCTAGTCATCGGCATAGTGGGAGCATCAACTCAGGGCTTCCTGACCACTCTGGTCACCTTTGGAGCGATTACGGCGTATATCCTGCTCAACCTATCTGTAATCTACCGGTTCGGGATTGTCGGCAAGAGTGGACAGCTTTTCACGCATTGGATATCACCACTTCTGGGTACCGCCGTACTGAGTTATGCCCTCTGGAATGCCAGTACCCAGACCAAGCTCATCGGTTTGGGCTGGCTGGTCCTCGGCGTGTTAGCAGCTCTTTACTTCCGCAGCCGGCAAAGTACTGCCGAAAACCCCGCGTAAAGCAGCGCATTTTCTACCCATGACCACCGTCCGCATCATCGATACCACGACCGGCGACGTGAAGCTGCGCCAATATGAAACCGCCGCCGAGGCTCGCCGCGAACTGGGGCGGCGGCTGGTCTGGGAGCGCGAGGAAATAGAGTGGGTCGCCGCTGCGGACGAGGTGGAGTACCGGGTGGAGGTTGACCCTGATGGAGATGGGGAATGAGGCTAAATATTAGCGAGAACTTCAAAAACGCTTCCAGCGTTACTGCTGGAAGCGCAGAGCAGGGACTTTATGCTTGCAAGGTTAGTCGAGTTGGAGCAAAGTCAGTACTTGGCCTGGGTTCCTAAAACCAAGTATGGACAGGGGCCCTAGGCCTTAGCGGTTCTGGGTATCGTCCGACAAGGTATCGCTTGACAGAACATCGCCCTGAGTTGCGCTGACTACCGTGGTGCCTGCGGCGTCTGCCGACATCATCTGCTGCTTTTCGGCGTAAGCCATCGGCAGGGGCGGAGCCAGCTGGGGCTTCTGGCCAAACGGCTGGCCCACGCTCAGCTGGAATTCGCCCAGTCCATCCAGCGAAGGTCCTTCGCTCCAGCGTCCCTGCGGCGCCGGGACACCTTCAACGCCCGGGACAAAGAAGGTGTAGCTGACTTCACGCAGCTCTTCTTCGATGGGGAAGCTATTGGGAATAGGCAGGGTGCCCTGATGCCCGCCCAGTTCTTCAATCACAGCCAGCCACTGTTGCTGGTGCATGGTATCGCGGGCAATCAGGAAGCGCAGCATGTCCTTCATACCGGGGTCTTCAGTCAGTTCGAACAGACGGCAGGCCAGGGCGCGGCCGGTGGCTTCAGCAGTCACATTGGCGTACATGTCGGCAGCCAGGTTGCCGCTGGCATATACGTGCGACCCATCAAAAGGTACACCGTTGGAGTCAGAGACCAGAGCCGCCATACCAGCAGAGAGGAACTGGCGGGGGTCCATTCCACCCATTACCGCTTCAACCACCGGATTGTTCTTGGCGGCCAAGTCCTTTTCGGCACCAGAAGCACCTTCGAGGTTCAGGGCGACAGCAGTTGCCAGCATTTCGATGTGGGCCAGTTCTTCGGTCCCGGTGGCCAGCAGCATATCGCGGTACTTGGCGGGGCCGCGGGCTCCAAAGGACTGGAACAGGTATTGCAGAGCAACACGAATCTCACCCTCTACACCACCAATAGCCTGCTGAAGCATACGGGCAAAGCGAGGATCGGGCTTATCTACACGGACCTCGTACTGCAGTTTTCCGTCGTAATAGAACATGTTGGACTCCTTGGAGAAAAGAGGTTCTCTGAGCGCCTGTGACTTCCCAGAAATGGTCAGCCTACCTTCAGACGCTCAGGGCATATAAAAGTCAGTGTCACCTATCAGAATTTTCCGAGTAACAGAAATTCTGACCTGGATTCTATTTTATAAGAAACGTTTCCCCCACCCTGAGAGAAAACATCCATTTCAGACCAGATCAAGGTTTGATGCAGAACGCAGCTCATTATTGATAACGGCGTAAGTATGCGCTGCTAAACTCTAGGGACCGTGGAATGGCAACCGAACCAATATTCTCGTGCCCAACTTGAGGAGCGGCGTCTGGCTGCTACCGAGTGGCTGCAGCAAGGCAGCCACACACACCGCGAAATTGCTGCTCACTTCGGCGTCTCCGTGCTCACGGTGACTTCTTGGAGTGCTCGGCTCAGAAAGAAGGGAAGCTTGCAAGCGACGGTCAGCTCTGGTCGTCCTGCTCGGCTGACTGAGTCTCAGCACGACCAGCTTCGCACCCTCCTGCGGGAGGGTGCTCTGCAGCATGGGTTTCCTGACGAAACTTGGACGACAAAACGCGTGGCAGAGCTGATCGGGCGGCACTTCGAGGTGTGGTACCACCATGATCACGTCCGTAAAATCCTACGAAAGTTGGGGTTCAGCCCACAGATGCCAGATGGGCGGGCTGCTGAGCGGAACGAACTTCGGATTGCATCCTGGCGGGAACAGGTGCTCCCGGAGTTGGAAAAAAAAGGTCGCTGGGGGAGCCACAATCATCTATCTGGATGAGGTCGGATTCTCGTTGAAAGGCGTGCGAAGGCGAACGTGGTCACCCAGGGGCGTCACGCCCCTGGTCACGCTCAGAGCGAACTGGGAGAAGCTTTCGACGATTGGGGCGATCACTTCAGATGGACGATTCTTCCAGCACACAACATCCGGAGCGATCCGCAGTGGAGAAGTCATCCGATTCTTTGGGCACATCCTGCGCCAAGTTCAGGGGAACATCGTCGTGGTGCTGGACAATGCGAGAATTCATCACGCGAAAGTGACCCAGGCGTTCGTGGGTTCCCACGAACGCCTCTCTCTGATCTTTCTGCCTCCGTATGCTCCAGAGTTGAACCCGATCGAGTTGGTGTGGGCCTACGTCAAGCGCAATGTGTTGGGGAACTTTTGTGCCCACTCCATCAGAGCGCTGAAAAAGAGGCTTGTCACCGCCTGGCAGCGGGTCCGCTATATTCACCTGCCCCGTCAGCTTATGGACGCCAACTTACGCCGCTATCAATAAAAGTGATGTCGTCAAGCATCAATTTCCGAGGTTGAGAAGGTCCAGGAATTACATGCCTCTAAAATCAACAGCCGTTTTTAGAACCTGGACCATGAACATCTTCTCTGGGCATCCCAATAGGGCTTATACCTCAGTAGGTGACAACTTCAGTTTGACCTCGTTCCAGACGGCAAAAACCAAGAGACAGCCCCATCAAGCTTGATGGGGCCGACTGTTCACGGTTTCCTGAGAGTGTGAAAACAACAGAATCCGCTGCTCAGCAGGCTACCGCACTCACCCAGCACTTCAAAGCGCACGCCAGTCATCTCCGCATTGACACCCTTCAGCGCTTGATTGACGTCCTTCTGGCGATGATTGCCGCGAGGAGCATCAATCATCACGACCTGAGTGCCCACATGCCGGGTATCAGCATGCCCCAGGCTAAGAAAAGGCGGGCAGACCGCACCTTCCGGGATGAGCAGCTGGACATGGACTTTTTCATCGCTCTGCTCGTCGTCCATCTTCCACCGGGGAAGGTGTTGCTGAGTCTGGACCGCACCAATTGGGAGCATGGGGAAACGCCCATCAATTTTCTGGTGCTTGGAGCCGTGGTTCATGGCTTCACCCTGCCCCTGATTTGGGTTCCTCTTGATGAGTCCGGGAACAGCCACACCTACGCCCGTATGTGGTTGGTATTGAAGCTCCTCCGCGTCTTGCCAGCGAAACGCTGGCAAGGCCTGGTGGCTGACCGTGAGTTCATCGGTGCGGAGTGGTTCCGTTTTCTCCGTCGTCAAGGCATCAAGCGGGCGATCCGCATTCGGCACAGCGACATGCTGGACGACATGAATGGGAAGGAATGGTTTAAGCACGTCCAGCACGGTCATTTCCATGAAATCGACGAAAAGGTGTTCGTGTTTGGCGAACTCATGCGGGTGGTCGCGACGAGGTCATCCACAGGTGACCTCGTCATCATTGCCACAGATTTCAGCGCTCGGAAGACCTGGAAGCTGTACAAGCAGCGCTGGTCAATCGAGTGCACCTTCAGCAGCTTCAAGAAGCGAGGCTTCGACCTGGAGCGGACTGGGATGACGGAAAGGAGCCGTCTTCAGCGGCTCTTCGGCCTTGTGACACTGGCCTGGATGTTTTGTTTGCGCTTGGGGGTCTGGCTCAGCCAGACCCAGTCCATCCCCATTCTCAAGCATGGTCGTAGAGCGGTCAGTCTGGTGCGGTACGGTGCTCAGCATCTCGTGGATGCCTTACGATGGAAACCACAACAGTTCATGGCTGTCCTAGACCTGTTGACCCAGCCTTTTTACCCGCCAGGAGCGCCTTTAGACGAAGTTGTCACCTACTGAGGATTGTGGCTCCCTCAGCGACCTTTTTTTTCCAACTCCGGGAGCACCTGTTCCCGCCAGGATGCAATCCGAAGTTCGTTCCGCTCAGCAGCCCGCCCATCTGGCATCTGTGGGCTGAACCCCAACTTTCGTAGGATTTTACGGACGTGATCATGGTGGTACCACACCTCGAAGTGCCGCCCGATCAGCTCTGCCACGCGTTTTGTCGTCCAAGTTTCGTCAGGAAACCCATGCTGCAGAGCACCCTCCCGCAGGAGGGTGCGAAGCTGGTCGTGCTGAGACTCAGTCAGCCGAGCAGGACGACCAGAGCTGACCGTCGCTTGCAAGCTTCCCTTCTTTCTGAGCCGAGCACTCCAAGAAGTCACCGTGAGCACGGAGACGCCGAAGTGAGCAGCAATTTCGCGGTGTGTGTGGCTGCCTTGCTGCAGCCACTCGGTAGCAGCCAGACGCCGCTCCTCAAGTTGGGCACGAGAATATTGGTTCGGTTGCCATTCCACGGTCCCTAGAGTTTAGCAGCGCATACTTACGCCGTTATCAATAAAGTGTGTCTGAAAACTCTTCAAGTCACTATTTTGGCCAGTCGCTTGACCATCAAGCGAATCATGACCTCTTAGACGAGGTTTTCCGAGGTTTCTGACAGTGCTTCGTAATCTCTGGACATCCGCCTGGATTTGCCTATCCAGGCGAAGGTTCGTTCAACCACCCAACGACGTTTCAGCAGGACGAATCCTGTTGGCACCTCCACCACCCGTGGAGGTGCGTCTTTTGGTGCCCAGGTACTCTGCCGGCCCGACCAAGGATGCTTGACGATTTCTAACGTCCAGCCCAAATGTTTTCTGATTTCAGCTCCCAATTTGCCGGTATACCCTTGGTCTGCCCAAAGATGTTGCATGCGTGGAAAAACGTTAGGCAAGTCTCGCAGCAGGAGGATCGCGCCGGCGCGATCCTGATAATCCGCTTCATGCACCTTGATTGCCATGACGAGGCCCATCGTATCAACCAGGATGTGCCGCTTTCGACCGTTCACTTTCTTCCCACCATCATAGCCACGAGGTCCGCCTGCTTCTGTCGTTTTGACTGATTGGCTGTCAATAATTCCCGCTGAGGGTGTTGGATCATGGCCAGCTTGTATGCGAACCCTTTCCCGCAAGACAGCATGAATCGCTTTCCAGAGACCCTGTTTCCTCCAGAGTCGGTGGTAGTGGTACACCGTGGTGGAAGGTCATGCGGCATCAGCCTCCAGGCGATACCACCGCGAAGAACATAGAAGATCCCATTGAGAATGTTGCGCCAGGACCACTTTCTAGGTCGTCCTGTTGAACAGACAGGTGGAAATAGAGGTTCGAGGATCATCCATTCGGCGTTGGTCAGATCGCTTGAGTAGACGGACGACATACCCATAGGATCCACGAACACGCGAGAGATGAAAAACCCGCACCAGGAGGCTTTTCAGACACACTTTAATAAGCGAGGTGCCTGTATCGCCAGAGCTTGTCAAGTTTTGAGAGACAACCTGATGACGAGTACAGTTGGCGATGCTTCCCAGGCGCCTTTCATTCTGGACTCCCAGCGACTTTCAACTTGAAAGTTGAAGGTAGAAACGTTGTATCTGTGGGGTTCTCGCAGAGCACTGTGCTTATAGTGAGCGATGTGATTTTGCAGCCCTCATCTCTTCAGTTGACGACAACCCGGTCAGGCACACGTATTTACACGGTGGAAGTGGATGCTTACCGGTCGCTGCCGGTCAATATCTTTGTCGTCATCGCAGGAAGTCGGTCAGCACCAGAATACCGGGCCCTGGTGGATGTGGGGAGTGAAAGGCCTGCCTGTTTTCAGCAAATTACCGCAGGCCTGCAGCAGCTGGAAACCAAGTATGGGGAGAAAATCAGCTTGCAGACTCTGGACCGGATTATTTTGACCCATGAACATCCAGACCATATTGGTGGTCTCCCCCGGCTGCGGGAACAAACTAGGGCACCCCTGGCAGCTCATCCCCTGGCCGCTGAATCTATAGAGGCCCCTCTGGCTGCGCAGCAGCGTTCTCTGGCTTCACAGGAAGCTACTTATCGGTGGATGGGACTGCCGGAAGATATCCTTGCTCCTTGGCGGGCTACGCAGGGCCGGCCCATTCTACCGGCAGGTTTGGAAGTTGCCGACCTGCTGGAAGGGGCAAGTAGTATGCTGGACGGTTTATTCCGAGTAACGCATGTGCCGGGGCATGCCGCTGGTCAAGTTGCTCTAAGGGTAGATGAAGTGCTGTTGACGGCTGATCATTTGCTGCCGGGAAGCTTGCCTCCCCTGTGGCCCGAACGCGTCCGGTCCTTCCTGGGCCTGGGTCATTATCTGGATGCCCTGGAGCGTGTCCGGCATCTCCAAGGGATAGAGCTGACGCTGCCCAGCCACGGGCAACCTCTGGAAAATTCGGAAGAGCGAATCGAAGTAATACGCCGCAAGATAGGACGAAAGCTGGAGCGAGTTGTGCAGCAGGTTGAAGAACACCCGGGGCAGACGATCTTTGAGCTTTCGCGGGCCCTTTACCCAGAACAGCCACTCTCCCGTGCCCGGCTGTTGCTCAGTCAGACAGCGGCGTTGGTGGAATACCTGGAGCAGAAAAACTTTCTCGTTGAAAGTTATGGGACAGAGGAAGCCGCTCACTGGAGCCGGGGCCCGGCAGCCGGTCAACCTCTCGTCTAAGAAGACACAAAGGCGGCTCGACTTCGCAAAGCCTCCCTAATGACGCTCTGTCAACTTTTCTTTGGAGTCAAACTTTCAAGGTGAAAGTCCGGCTACGGCTGCCTGCCTATAGAGGCGCACCAAGTAAAAACCGCCCCTAGAGGGCGGCCTTTTTTCATGGGAAGAGACTTACAACCTTAGTACAGGCTGCTGGCTTCCCGGCCATAGGTCGGGGCTGCCATCTCCTCTTCTTTCATTGCGGCTTCTTTGGCCTGAATGCCTTCAGCCACGCGCTTGCCGTAGTCGGCGTCCGCAGCGGTAAAGTACTCGATCATCTTATCCTGAATCCGCTTGTCCACGCCGGCCAGGGCACCAGACAGATTGCTGATCAGTTCGTCGCGTTCCCAGTCGGCAAAGTTGCGGTACTGCATTCTCGCCTGACCGAAGTCGTTGGGCCGGTCAATAGGCTCACGCACCAGCTTGCCTTCTACATATGGAGTGTGCGGTGCATGCTCGCGCGGTGCTTCCTTGGGGCCGCTCAGCAGGCTGGGTTCATAGTTGACCCGGGCATCCTGGCCTTCAAAAGTATCCACCCGGTAAGCCATCTGGCCGTCACGCTGGTTGCTGGCCACCTGGCAGCGGGGGCTGTTGATCGGCAGCTGCAGATAGTTGGGGCCCACCCGGTAACGCTGGGTATCCGAGTAACTGAACGTGCGGCCCTGCAGCATCTTGTCGTCGCTGAAGTCCAGTCCGTCCACCAGCACACCGGTCCCGAAAGCGGCCTGCTCGGTTTCTGCAAACACATTTTCCGGATTGCGGTTCAGGGTCATGGTGCCGACGTGGCGCCAGGGAAACTGCTCACGCGGCCAGATCTTGGTGTCGTCGAGAGGATCGAAGTCCAGCTCGGGGTGCTCACCATCTTCCATGATCTGTACAAACAGGTCCCACTGCGGGTAATCGCCGCGTTCAATGGCGTCGTGCAGGTCCTGGGTGGCGTGGTTGAAATTGGTGCTCTGTACTTGATCGGCTTCCGCCTGGGTCAGGTTGCGCACGCCCTGCTTGGGTTCCCAGTGATATTTGACCAGTACGCCTTCGCCTTGGTCGTTGTACCACTTGTAGGTATTCACGCCGCTGCCCTGCATGTGGCGGTAGGTGGCCGGAATCCCCCAGGGCGAGTAAAGCAGGGTGATCATATGCAGCGCTTCCGGCGAGCCAGAGAAGAAATCGAAAATGCGCTCCTGGCTCTGAATATTGGTGGTGGGGCTGGGCTTTTGCGAGTGGATCAGGTCCGGGAATTTGAGGGCGTCACGGATGAAAAAGATTTTCAGGTTGTTGCCAACCAGGTCCCAGTTACCGTCTTCGGTGTAGAACTTGACAGCAAAGCCACGCGGGTCGCGCAGAGTTTCGGGCGAATGGGTGCCGTGGCCTACCGTCGAGAACCGCACGAAGACCGGAGTCTGTTTGCCGGCTTCCTGAAACAGCTTGGCGCGGGTATAGCGGCTGATCGGTTCGTCGCCCACTTTACCGGTGGCTTCAAAGATGCCGTGTGCGCCAGCGCCGCGGGCGTGAACCACACGTTCGGGAATCCGTTCACGGTCGAAGTGCGAGAGTTTTTCCAGGAACTGGTAGTTCTCTAAGGTCATCGGGCCACGGTTGCCTACCGTGCGGCTGTTCTGGTTGTCGTGGATAGGGTGGCCCTGGCGGGTCGTCAGGGGCGCAGAAGCCTGGGCCTGTGAGGATGGGGCAATGTCTTGGTCTTGTTGAGAATCGTTCCTAATCATGGGCCCACCTTACCGCATGGTCTAGAGCAGAAAAGCCGACGGGCACACTTCTTTTTTGCGAACGAAGGGACGCGCGGCCATCTTGATTGACACGGTTGCTTAAACTCATAAGTTGCACCTTGCATAACTGAGCGAATAGCCGTGCTGGAGAAGAAATTCTCGTTCTTTTTGGAGCTGACTCAGAAGATGGTTGAGCCTGACTACGGGGAACAGGGTGTAGAGGGCCAGGCGTGCCGCCTCTTTCAAGGTCATCCCTTCTGAGCGATGCAGCATGGTCAGGGTGAAGGCTAGAAAGACCATCAGAATCCAGCGGTCCAGACCCCTGGCAGTTCGCAGCGCGAACTGCGCCAACCCAAACTGGTGCTTACCTTCCTTAAAGAAGGATTCCACCCCCCAGCGATGCGCACCCTCAGCAACGACCTCGTCCCCCTCCAGCAGTTCAGACGACACCGCGAAGAATTCGCGGTCCCCACGGTCCATCCTCCCCAGAGACAGCGTTTCCAGAGGCCAGTTGGCGAGGTTGACGTACCCCCCATGCGGACAGTCCGCAACCGTCACCCGCCCAGGATGGTCTGTGCGTCGGTTGCTCCGCACACCCACCACGAACTCGAAACCCAGGCGCTGCACACCGTCCAGAAAGACAGCGGATTCGAATCCGCTGTCCGCCAGTACGCAGACCTGAAAGCGTTTCCCCACGAAGTCTGGCACCTCTTCCAGCAAGTCGAGGGCCAGCGTGACCGGGGTGCTGGTGTGCTTGCCCTGGTAGATCCGGTAAGAAATGGGGAACTGAAGTTCCCCATATTCGGCGAACAGGACCACCAGATGGATGCCGTGCCTGCCGTTGTAGACGCTGACGTAGGGCAGTTGAGTCCCCACCTTTTCTACCGTGGTCAGGTCCACACTGAGACGCAGACGAGGTCTGCGTTTGTGACGAGCCGCGTCCAGCAACATGCGCCATTGGGTGTCCTGCATCTCTTCCCAGCAACGGTCTGAATCCCAGTCGTAGATGTTGAAGAAACGGCTGAGTGCACTGGGGCTGACTCCCTCTGCCTGGCTGAACTTGGTCTTCTGACCTGGACTGTGGAAGAGGTGCAGCGAAGCCTCCAGGCTTCGCCGTTGGTACAGCGTCTCTGGAATATCCAGAACCTGCTGTGCGAAAATACGGACGCGCTCCCCTGAAACCGGTTGATTCACACCTCCAGAATTTCAGCTCTGGGAGCGCTTTTTGTCTCCCTATTCAGGTGCAAGTTCTGAGTCAAAGGTTTTCTTCCCACATTTTGTGGACTGGGTAAAAAATATTTAGTTGCTTCTCAGACTTTAATCTCGCTTAGGCCACAAACTGCTAGGCAGAACCGGGAACGGTCATTCCGAAATTCCCGGCTATTCCCCAATTAGGAGATACAAAATGAAAAAAGTAACCTACACCCTGCTGCTGGCCAGCCTGCTGGCTGCCCCGATCACTGCTAGCGCTCAGACCGACAGCACCAGCACTGCCACCACCACCACCGCGACCGAAAGCACCACCCCTGAAAGCACCACCACTGTAACCAAGCAGAAGACTGGCTTTGACTGGGGATGGCTGGGCCTGCTGGGTCTGCTGGGTCTGGCCGGTGGCCGCCGCCGCGAACCCGAAACCGTGGTCCGCACCGCACCTACCCACACCACCACGACCCCGACCCATACCACCACGACCAGCAGCACCACCACCAACAACGACACCACCCGTCGCTAAGCGGCTGGCTGGCGCAGCAATTGTTAAAAGGCAGGCTCCCTCGCGGGCGCCTGTTTTTTGGCTGTGGCTTTTTTGGTTGTGGTTTGCTGGGTTGTTCCTTTGCCGAATTTCGCAGAGGGTACACTGGCGCATTGTTCTGGCTTTAGGCTGACCCTCCGTGTTCAGACGACACCAGAAAGCTTGGCTCTCCTCAGGAGGTGAAATGAAAGTATTCAGGCAATTTTTCGGCTTCGCGGCGCTGGTGTCGCTGGTCTGTCTGGCCGTTGCTGCCTGGGACGGATACACCCGTGGCGGTGGCCTGGGCGCCATGTGGCAAGCCCTGGCTATCGCCTTGCTGCTGGGCATCTTGGAGATTTCTCTCTCCTTTGACAACGCTGTGGTCAACGCGACTGTGCTGCGAACCATGTCGCCCAAGTGGCAGCAGCGGTTTCTGACCTGGGGCATTCTGATTGCCGTTTTCGGCATGCGGTTTTTCTTCCCGATTCTGATCGTGGCGCTTTCGGCTGGACTGGGTTTCAGCGAGGTGCTGCGCGAAGCTTTCGCCAACCCTGGCCTTTATGCCGAGCACCTTGACCGGGCTCACGTCGCCATCAGCGCTTTCGGGGGTGCCTTCTTGATGATGGTCTTCCTGAAATATTTCATGGACTCGGCCAAGGAGGTGCACTGGCTGCGGCGCGCCGAGGAATGGCTGGCGCAGGCCGGCAAGCTGAACTCGATTCAGGGCATTATTGTCGGCACGCTACTACTGGTGCTGGTTCACTACACGGTCGCGCCGGCTGAGCAGCTGACGGCGCTGAGCGCTGGCCTGACCGGCTTGCTGGTGTATCTGGTGATGGACACCATCAGCAACCTGTTTGATGTGGAAGGCCTGACCGAGAAAAGCGGCGCGGCCGGCGCTTCCGCCTTCCTCTATCTGGAGATTCTGGACGCTTCCTTCTCGCTGGATGGGGTGATCGGTGCTTTTGCTCTGACCAAAGACGTGGTTCTGATCGCTGCCGGCCTGACCATCGGGGCCATCTTTGTGCGCTCATTGACGAGCATGATGGTGCGCAAGGGAACGCTGGAAGCTTACCGCTTTCTGGAACACGGCGCTCATTACGGCATTGGCGCTCTGGCGGCCATCATGCTGGTCAGCATGAACCGCGATGTGCATGTGCCTGAGCTGGTCACCGGCCTGATCGGTGCCGGCTTTATCGGCCTGGCCATCTGGAGCAGTGTGCAGGCGAACAGGCGGGAACGGTACGCACAGCTGAACTGATTCCTAGGCTGTTGGTCGCTTTCTGGTATAGAGTCTGCCTCTCCTCGGGGCAGGCCTTTTTTTGGGAAGGGCTGCCATGAGTTCACCCTCCTGGGCGGCCAGGGTGGTCGTGGCAAGAAGGAGAGACGAGCCCGTTTCCGTAGGTTTTTGTAAAGAAGAGCAGAAGTGTGGTCATTCTGTTTCCCTATAATGCCGGGTGATGATTTTGTCCAGCAGCGACAATGGAGAACCTTCGAGTTCCCGTCCCGACTTTTCTCTGAACCTACCCACTGGCGCCTGCGGGCAACAAGTGGGCGGGCTGAGCAGTGATGCCGGGGTCTGGCAGTGACGGCAGCTCAGGCGCCCTGGGTCTCGGCCATCGTTCCTGTGATTGCCTTGCTGGTGATGGTGGCGATCAACGCGCTGTATGTGGCGGCCGAGTTCGCCACTGTGGCCTCGCGCCGCTCCCGGGTGCAGGAAATGGCCGAAAGCGGCGACACTGCGGCGGCCGACCTGAACGTCATCCTGCGCGACAGTCGTCTGATGGACGACTATGTGGCCGGCTGCCAGATCGGAATCACGCTCAGCAGTGTGATTTCGGGTGCGTATGGGCAGTCACAGTTGTCTCCGCTGCTGACCCCTTATCTGGGGCCGATCGGCGGCGCGGCGGCCTCGGCGGTCATTGTGCTGCTGCTGATCACGGTGCTGCAGGTGGTGCTGGGCGAACTGCTGCCCAAAACGGTGGCGTTACGCTACCCGGAACGCCTGGCGCTGGCCGTGCTGCGCCCGATGCAGGTGTCGCTGGTGCTGTTCCGGCCGCTGATTACGCTGTTTAACGGCACCGCTTTTTCCGTGATGCGCCTGCTGGGACTGAACACCGACCACAGCCACGCCCACGTACATTCGCCGGATGAACTTGAAGGGCTGTTCAAGGCCAGCGCGGCCGGCGGACTGATTGACGCGGCCGAGCGCGACATGGTGGCTGGCGTCTTCAATATTGAGGACCGGGTGGTGCGTGAGATTATGACGCCGCGCACCCGGCTGGTCACGGTGCAAGCCGATATGGGCGTGCGGCAGGCTCTGCGTGAGCTGGCCGGCACACCCTATACCCGTTTCCCGGTCATTGGAGACTCGGTGGACGATGTGCGCGGAATGGTCTCGCTGCGCCGGCTGTATCAGATGTCGGAAGCGTCGCCCGATGTGCCGGTGTCGCAGGTGATGACACCGCCGCTGGTGGTGGCCGACGCCATGCTGGTGGGCGAGCTGTGGCGCAAGCTGATTGAGATGGGCCGCCCCAACGCTCTGGTGGTGGACGAATACGGCGGCGTGGCGGGCATCGTGACGATGGAAGACGCTCTGGAAGAGGTGTTTGGAGAATTGCAGGACGAATTCGACCAGGAAGACGAGCTGATTACCCGCAGCGGCACCCGCATTACCGTGCGCGGTGATGTGCTGCTGGAGTTCCTCAACGAGCGCTATGACCTGAACCTGCCGGCCGAGGAAGTCGACACGGTCAGTGGGCTGATGTGGAGTGAACTGGGCCGCCTGCCTGCTGTGGATGATCAGGTGGTGGTGGGCGACCTGATCATGCAGGTTGATGCCATGGACCGCCGCGCCGTGCGCCGGGTCAGTTTCGATCTGCCGGTCCTGCCAGAGCGAATGCTGGGCGCGCAGGAGGTGCAACCATGAGTGCCCTGCTGACCTATCTGGTGCCGGTGCTGGTGATTCTGGCCTTGATTGTTCTGAACGGCCTGTTTGTCACGGCCGAGTTCTCACTGGTCAGCTCACGCCGCAGCCGCATTGCGGTGATGGCCGAAGCCGGCAATCCGGCCGCCAACCGGATGCTGGAAGTGTTCGACCAGCCCACCGGCAAGGATCAGTATGTGGCGGTAGCGCAGCTGGGCATTACCCTGGCCTCGATCGGCCTGGGGATGTATGGCGAGCAACAGGTGGCCGGCTGGCTTTATCATCCGCTGGAACAGGGCGGGCTGACCGAAGCCGGCGCTCACACGGTCGCAACTGTCATCAGCCTCAGCCTGATCACGTTTATGCATGTGGTGTTCGGCGAGATGATTCCCAAGGCGCTCGCGTTGCAGGGCCCTGAGCAGATCAGTCTGCGCATTTACCCGATGATGAAGGTGTTTTCCTTCGTGTTCCGGCCGCTGGTGATTCTGCTGAACTGGATCGCCCTGGGCATGATGCACCTGCTGGGTATCAAGGACCCGGGAGACAATGCTTCGCTCTATACCTCCAAGGAACTCTCGATCCTGACCGAGGAAAGCACCGAGGGCGGGCAGCTGGCCGAGGAGCAGCGCGACCTGATTCAGAACATTTTTGCCCTGGAAGAACGCACTGCCGAGGAACTGATGACGCCCCGCACCCGGATTGAGGCCATTTCGGTGGATACCGGTCCCGAGGAGATCAGTGATCTGATCGTGAGGTCGCCGCGCAGCCGTTATCCCGTATACGACGGCAGCCTGGATCAGGTGGTGGGGGTGCTGTTGGCCAAGGACTTTATTCGTGCCCGTGTCCGTGGCTACGTGCCGCCGCTGCCGCAGCTGGTGCGGCGCCTGGCCAGCGTGTCGGCGCACGCGCCTGCTGAAGACCTGCTGACCCTGTTTAAGCGTGAGCGGATGCACGCGGCCCTAGTGGTGGATGAATATGGCGGCACCATGGGCCTGGTGACGCTGGACGACCTGATTGACGATGTGATTGAGGATGATGACCCCCTGACCAGCGACTGGGTGCGGGTTCAGAGTGACGGCTCTTTGCTGCTGGACGGCGAAGTGACATTGTCGGAACTGTGCGAGGACTACGCTATCCAGATCGAGAGCGAAGAGGCCACCACCATTGCCGGGGTTCTGCTGGAACAACACGGCACCCTGCCCAGCGTAGGTAGCGCGATCAGTCTGCCTGGCTATGATCTTCAAGCTGAGGAGGTCCAGGGCCTGAAAATCACCCGGGTGCTGCTGCGGCCCCGGCCTGAAGAGAACGTGGAGATGCCCGCAGAGTAACCGCTGCCAGGCTACCGAGCTCTGTGGTGGCAGGTTCTGTGTAAGACTGTGAAGGAGACAGCGCTCTAGAAGGCGTTGTCTCTTTTCTCATCGCTGCCGCTACAGAGTGGGGAACAGCGGCCAGGGCACTTTGTTTTTTACAGCAGAGGCGTAAAACAAGGTATGACTGATCTCAAACTCTCCGTGCTGGACCTGTTTCCCGTCAGCGAAGGCATGACGCCGGGCGAGGCACTGGAACAGAGCCTCCAACTGGCTGAACTGGCCGACGCCAGCGGTTACACCCGCTACTGGGTGGCTGAGCACCACAACACCGAAACGTTTATCAGCTCCGCTACTGAGATTCTGATTGGCCAGGCGGCGCAGCGCACCCGGCGAATGCGGGTGGGTTCCGGCGGCATCATGCTGCCCAACCACTCGCCGCTGAAGGTGGCCGAGAACTTCCTGACCCTGAATGCGCTGTTCCCGGGCCGGATTGACCTCGGTCTGGGCCGCGCTCCCGGAACCGACGGCCGCACCGCGCTAGCCCTGCGCCGCGCCCCCGACGCCCTGGCCACCGACGACTTTGGCGCCCAGATTGCCATGCTGCAGGCCTTTGGCGGCGAGGCGGAATGGCCCGGCACCTCACTGTTCAGCACCGTGCAGGCGCACCCGCAGGGCCAGCTGCCGCCGCTGTATATCCTGGGCTCCAGCCTTTACGGAGCCGAGCTGGCCGGGAAACTGGGCCGGCCCTACGCCTTTGCCTACCACTTCAGCGGCTTCGATCCGTGCGAAGCGCTGGACACTTACCGCCGGCACTTCCGCCCCAGCCCGTATCTGGCCGAGCCGTACGCCATTCTGGGCGTGAACGCTGTGGCCGCCCCCACCCAGGCGGAAGCTCAGGAACTGTCGCTCTCCAGTGCGGCGCTGGCACTGGGCATCGCTTCGGGCCGCCGTGGCCCACTAATGAACCCTGCCGACGCCCGGCAGTGGCTGGAACAGATGGAAGTGACGCCGCAGCAGATGCTGAAGAAAGCCGCTATCGGTAGCGGTGAAGAAACCTGGGCGCAGTTGCAGGCGCTGGCCGAGCGCACTGGCGCTCAGGAACTGCTGGTGACCACCCACGTGTTTGATCCGGTGGCTCGCCGCCGCAGCTATGAGCTGCTAGCTCAAGCTGCTGTCAATTGTCGTCCGTAATGGCACTGAAAGCCGGGGAAATCCTTGATTCTTTTCATTTGCCGCGGCACTGTGAGCGTTTGCCATGGCACTGGATACTGGTTGGAGTCTTTGCCGTGGCACCAGAACCCTTTCTGTGAGCGTTTGCCATGGCACTGATCTGTGTCACACAAACGGAATACCAGCTCCATGCGCACGAGCCACCCTGCCCTGATACACAGACCATCACAGAACACCATGTATAACGTCATCAATCGTTATGCATAAGTCATGAAGAGTTATGTCCAGGACGCATTATGGCATTGCATAAGAATGCTGGATGTTCTAGACTGATTCCGGCAAGAGCCAGGACACCACAAATGTCACACTGACCGACTCGGTTTCTCAGGCGGAGACGGTCAGTGTGGGTGCCCACATTGCTGGAGACATATGAATCATACCGCAGGGTCATCCCGGTGTGACGATTCCAGCCGCGGATACGCTGGAATTCGCTCGCAACACGGTGTGTTGTACCTCTACCGCTGCAACAGCCAGATCCATTACGAGAGCAACATCGAATGCCAGCTTCTCTCGCTGCTCGATGCTCACCCTGACGTTGTCAAGGTGGAACGCAGCGAGAGTATCACCGTATTCTCGCCTACCGGTCAGATCAGTCAGTACACTGCCGATTTCAGGGTCACGCTCAGTGACGGCCGCATCCTCACAATCGAGGTGAAACCAGCTGAACTGCTGAACAGTGAGATTCTTGACTGCGCCAGTGAATGGCAACGGCGCAGTGACGTGCTGCGTGAGCTCGGTATGCCTCTGCATCTGGTTCTCGACACCTATCTGAACCCGCAGCAGACCCGCATTGCTGAAGCCGTTATGCCGTATCACGGTAGCCCGGCAGATCCCACCATCCAGCGGGCAATCATCAAACTGCTGAAACAGCGGGTGAGCGTGCCGATGCACATCCTTCGCGACCTCGTCCGGGCAGAGCCAGGCATCAATTCGGCAGTGTTCAGCCTGATGGACGACACCCTCCGCGGCATGATCGCGCGCCAGGAGCTTATCCTGGATCTCGCCGCAGGTCAGCAACCATACCAGGGGACGGTTCTGTTGCCCTCCCACCATCACCACCAGCCACCGCCCATCGGACGTCTACTGACCGGGATTCTGGCCGAACCACCAGATCCCGTCAGCACACCTGCCCTGACGGAAAAGGTGACCAGTCTGCTGGCGGAGGCACAGCGGTTTCTGAATACCCCGGCCGGACAGCAGTACAGACAGCTGTGGGAGATGTACAACAACCCCAATGTCCCCCTGACCGGGCCACTCCTGGAGAACATCTGCAAGGTGATCGGTGTGTCTAGGCGAAATGCCTTTCGCTACAGAAAGGCACTCATTGCAGCCGGTGCCCCGGGGATCACATTCCAGGACCTGCTTCCTCACCTTCCCGCAGCCCTGCGCACCCATGCCCCTACCAGAAACGTGCACCCGGATGTTGCACGGATCATCGAGGAGCAGGCCATGGCCCATTACTTCCGACCGGTTGGATACAGCGGTCGCGCCGCCACCGTCGCCACCCTGTATCGCAGGATCCAGCAGGTCTGCGCCAAGGAGGGTCTGACTGCCCCTGCTCACACGACAGTCAAACGTCATCTCGACCGGATCCGGCAGGCTAACCCCATCAGAGCGGCCCGGGCCCGTGAGGGAGATGACGTGGCGCATCAGCTCGCTGGCCGTATGGGACATCTGGAAACCAGTGAGTATGGACAGCTGTGGGCCATCGACTGCACGCCAGCCGACGTCTTTGTACACGCTGACCGGCATGCTGACAACCACCGGTTCCGTCCCCGCATCGTGACCGTCATCGATGTGGCCACCGGACAGGTTCTACGCAGCACATCCTTCCCCCACGGCGTGGGTGCCAGCGAGATCCTGTCTGTTCTACAGAGCCTGTTCATTGGCCGCACCACCGAATTCCATGAGGCCGGTGCCAGGTCCATCCCACAGGCCCAGGGCCTCCCCGGCGCCATACGTATGGATTCGGGGAGCGAATTCGCGAACCAGCAGGTGACACGCGTGCTCGGCGATCTGGGCATCCAGATCGTTCGGCGCAACAGGGGAACCCGGCACCATGGTGGGGACGAGGAACGGACCATCGGTTCCCTGGTACGCACACACCACACTCTGCCCGGCACCACGATGAGCAACATCGCCTCCCGCGCCCGTTACGATGCGAAGAAAAACGCCACAATCGATTTCGCTGCCCTTGCGAGATTTCACACCCTCGTCACGGAACACCATAATCTGCTCCCCCGACCACTGGAGCTGGCCAGCCGGCACGACCGGGCAGCTGCCCTGATCGCACAGGGACGGTGTGCTCTGCGGACCCCCACACCGTCGCAGCTGGAGTACATCCAGACGCGTCTGTTCGTGGAACACAGGAGGCGGGTCGCACGCGATGGCGTCAGTCTGCACGGGCTGAAATACCGCGCAGACGCTCTTGCAGAACTGGCCGTTACCAGGGAACAGGTCATTGTCTCGCATGATCCCGGAGATATCCGGACCGTTGACATCATCCACCCGGCCACCGGAGTGATCATCCGCGCCACAGCACGTCTACCACAGTCTTTCATCGACGCTTTCCCTGACCCCTCCGCTCCGGTGCCCCTGGCGGTCTGGGACGCTTACCGGAAACAGGCCATTCATTTCCGGGAAGCTATTCACCAGAGCCTGCCCGGACTCCAGCAACTACAATCCGACGTGTTCACACAGGCCAGCCGGAAGCAGCGCAAACCGAGGCGCGAACTCAGGGTTCAGGACACGGGAAAGGAAAAATCCGCAAAGAACGCGATTACCCTTGAACCCGCCGCAATCGAGCTTGAACTCGAACGGGACGCCTGAAGATGGCACGTTCGAACGAGCTGACACCCCTTCAAGAACTGATTCGGCGGCGTGAACAGATGTGGTATGCAGAGGAATCCAGGAAGATACTGCTGAACGACCTCGAGCTCCTGCTGCAGACCGGGGAACGCAAACGTAAACGCTCCTTTGCCATCGTCGCGGAGTCAAATGGCGGAAAGACAGCACTCGTCAGACGCTTCATGAAAACCCACCCCCCGGTGAATGCAGGCGATCACCAGATCATTCCGGCCATCTTCATCAACATGACTCTCCTCGCACGCGTCGAGGATCTGAGCCGCGTCCTCCTGGAGGAGATCGGTGCCCCCGACTCTGCCTCGGGATCCCATGAGCAACGCCTCAATCGTTTCCGCAAACTCGCAGAAGCGGTACAGCTGAACATCATCTTCCTCGACGAATTCCATGACTGTGCCACCACCACGGGACGGGGGCAGGCCTTCCTGCGGATCGTCAAGGGACTGATGAACGACGGCTTCATGGTCGTTCCCATCGGCACCGAGGAGCTCGCGGCAGTGCTTGCGCAGGACCGGCAGCTGAGCTCCCGGTTCCATTTCTCCCGCGCACGTCTCAGACGGGTACAGGACCCCGCAGTCGTCCTGAGCCTCGTACAGCAACTGTCAGGCCCCGGTACTCCACAGCCCACCGACGAGTGCATCCATTTCATCCTGAAGGAGACGCGTGGTGTCATGGGCCACCTCCTCGATCTGGTTGAGGATACCCTGCAACATCACGGCGCCATCACCATCGGAAACCTGCGTGAGGTCAGACAGACAATGGATGTCCTGGACGGTCTCTTATGACCCTGCCGGTTCATCCTGTACCGGCACCGGGTGGTCTGCTGAGTGATTACCTGATCCGGCTGGCACTGGCCAACAGCCTGCGGCCTGCACAGCTGGCCCGGTACCTGAACCAGCCACGCCTGTGGCAACGCGATCCTGACTGCCATGTCCCGGAGGACCTCCTCCGTCAAATGGACAGGCAAACCGGCCTCCCCGTGGGCACACTGGAAACCACCAGCATGCGTGCCCTGATACGCAACCTGCACCTTGCCATGCCAGGCGACACGACCCTGATCAGATTCATCACCGTCACAGGCCGCCATACCCGCGTTCCCGGACAGTACGGGCATCCTGTGTGTCCCCGTTGCTTGGCTGAAGGAAAACCCATGCGGCGTGAGTGGCGACTGACCACTACCGTTCTCTGCCAGGAGCACGGCCTGGCGCTGGTCGACAGATGTAACCACTGTGGCCATGCCATCAACCACAGCCGTAAACACGTTCGTGCAGGTCGCACGGCACAACCCCTCGATTACACCCCCGACCTGTGTGGCATCTGCCAGCAGGGACTTCAGGCTCCCACCCTGCAGGACGGATACGCTCTGTGGCTCCAGCAGGCCATGTCCAGAGCGGCAAACGGGGACAACGTCTGCTGGGGAGATCTGACCCTCAGCAGCCACGAATTCGCCGGCATCACTGAATGTCTGCTCAGGCTGAACCGCCCAGCGGCCGCGCTCCGGCATCCCCGCTGGCGCCCGGAAACCGCTCCCATTCAGCTTCGTCTGGGCATGGTGTCCTCAACCGGCCACCTGATGTCCGGAGGGCTGACAGGGTGCCTGTCTCGGCTCCAGCAGCAGGATTTAACCCCTGTCACCCTGCTGGCACGACTCCCCCAGGAGTGCGTACCACACTGGTTCGCTCAGGCAGTGCAGGACGTTCTGTCCAGACGACCTCATGCGCGCCGGAGCTGGCAGGGCCCGGCCTCGTTCACCTTCACGGAAGAGCAGTGGGAGGCCATCACACCTCTGCTCCCACCTGAACCCACCACCGGTGGTGGCAGGGCAGGACGCAGAACCCACCGCCAGGTCCTCGAGAACTTCCTCTCCCGCTGCGCAGCGGGAACCACGGATGAGCACTGGAAGGGGGCAGTGAGCGTCCCAACTATGCGCAGACGTACCCGGACCCTGGCACAGACAGGGGTCCTTGACCGGATCATACAGGTTCTCTTGGACCACCCAACAGGGAATACCTGCGAGGTTCTCTCCAGTCCCGAGACGGTGCGCCAGCTCAGACAGGCAGGCTGTAGTGAAGCGGAATATCTGGCTCAGCTCACCATATGCCAGACAGACAGACGCCTTGTGATCGGTCAGTCCGCCTGCATGATCATAGAAGCCGGGAAAGAGAAGCATGGAACAAACAGAACTGTAAGGCCCTCATGCAACGAGAAAAAGCAATTGGTGGACGCGCCTGCGAGGTCCTGAACATCATCGGAGAACTGACCGTGGAGGATGTCATGATTACCAGTTCACGCATCACGGCCCGTACAGACATGATCAGACAGAATGTCCGGCAGCAGGTATTGAAGCTGGAATCACTGGACCTGATCGAACCCGAGACAGACGAGGTTGGCAGGATGATGATCATCAGGCTAAGGCCGGTCGGGTATGCGGAGCTGGGCATGACACCGGCAACGGAGAGCACGGGGTTGCCGATCCTGGGTGAGGTGGCTGCAGGACAGCCCACATGCACCTCCGATCAGGCCCCAGGTCATGCCGGCCATCTGCAGCACCTGTTCCGTGTGCGCCCGGGAGACTTTCTCCTCAGGGTACGCGGTGACAGCATGATCGGCATCGGGATTCAGCCCAGTGACCTGGTGGTGATTCGCGCCAGCCATGAGGAGCCACAACCCGGTACCATCACGCTGGTCTGCATTCCGGGCGAGGACACCGCCATACTCAAACGCTGGCACCGCAAGGGTCGGTGCGTCACCCTCACCAGTGAGAATCTGGACTGCTCGCCGCTGACGTTCGATGTGGAGAGCGTTCAGATGCAGGGGTATTTCTTACACTGTATCGCCACGCGAAGCTGAACTTCGCATACGGAGGAAAGACCATGACAGCCATCACCAGGGTAAAGACACCAGCGCTCCCGTCAGGTCATGTGGAGCAATCCTCCGGTTACCGTAGTGCCACCGGGCAGTATCAGCGCTTGGATCTGTATCAGCGCCATATGCTCTGTGCCCTGGCCAGGGCAGGTGGAGAGATGAGCACGTCCAGCCTTGCCACTGACATGGATCTGATCCGCAGCCGCATGAGTCAGCTCTCTGGGGCAGGAATGGTCATTCAGGTTCCCGGGGGCTGGAAACTCACCAGTGCTGCCCGGCCCATCGCCCAGGCAGATGCCAGAGCCTCCATGCACGTATCGCTGATCGTTGCGCAACCCAATATGCTGCTTCAACCGTGCGAGTCGTACCACGAACGCATGATCTACAAGGTCTGCATCCAGCTGTTCACGGGGTGCCCGGTCATCCTAAACGTGCCTCTGCACCGCGTGATCAACGCTGATACCATCAGCCGCTTTCTGAACGAGGAGGACATGCGGTTCGCCACCCATCCCAGCGCTCACTTCGATGTCGTGGTGCTAGGGGCAACCTCCCTCAGACCCATCCTTGCCATTGAAGCAGACGGCGACCAGCACAATCACCCCGATCAAGTGGCACAGGACACTAAAAAGAACCGCATCTGCCACGTCGTAGGATTGCCACTGGTACGTGTCCGCATCCGCACACAGATAAATGAAGAGAAGGTTGTCCGGCAGCCTGGAAGTCAACTCACCCGCCTGGCACGTGCTGCCCGACCAGAACACCGCGGTCATGAGGAACTGGCCAGCGCCCTAACAGGTTTGAGGCGTTAAAGATCAGGATATGCGTGAACAGTACATTTGAACCCGGGTTATCCGGAAAAGGTAGCTCTGTTTCCGCCAGCTGGTCCCTGCATGGAGCGCAAAACTGACAGAAAATGCAACAGGAGGCATTCTACTCATAAGTTGCACCTTGCATAGCTGAGCGAATAGCCGTGCTGGTGGAGGAATTCTTGCTCTTTCCGAAGCTGGCCCAGCAGGTGGTTGAGCCTGACTTCGGGGAACAAGGCGTAGAGAGCCAGGCGTGCAGCTTCCTTCAAGGTCAGGGCCTCTGAGCGGTGCAGCGTCGTCAGGGTGAAGGCCAGGAAGACCATCAGAATCCAGCGGTCCAGACCCCTGGCAGTTCGCAGCGCGAACTGCGCCAACCCAAACTGATGCTTCCCTTCTTTGAAAAACGACTCCAGTGCCCAGCGCCGTTTTCCTTCGGCCAGGATGTCATCCCCCTCTAACAGCTCAGACGACACCGCGAAGAATTCACGGTCCCCACGGTCCATCCTCCCCAGAGACAGCGTTTCCAGAGGCCAGTTGGCGAGGTTGACGTACCCCCCATGCGGACAGTCCGCAACCGTCACCCGCCCAGGATGATCCGTGCGTCGGTTGCTCCGCACACCCACCACGAACTCAAAACCCAGGCGCTGCACGCCTTCCAGAAAAACAGCGGATTCGAATCCACTGTCTGCCAGTACGCAGACCTGAAAGCGCTTCCCGACGAAGTCTGGCACCTCTTCCAGCAAGTCGAGGGCCAGTGTGACCGGGGTGCTGGTGTGCTTGCCCTGGTAGATCCGGTAAGAAATGGGGAACTTCAGTTCCCCATTTTCGGCGAACAGGACCACCAGATGGATGCCGTGCCTGCCGTTGTAGACGCTGACGTAGGGCAGTTGAGTCCCCACCTTTTCCACCGTGGTCAGGTCCACACTGAGACGCAGACGAGGTCTGCGTTTGTGACGAGCCGCGTCCAGCAACATGCGCCATTGGGTGTCCTGCATCTCTTCCCAGCAACGGTCTGAATCCCAGTCGTAGATGTTGAAGAAACGGCTGAGTGCACTGGGGCTGACTCCCTCTGCCTGGCTGAACTTGGTCTTCTGACCTGGACTGTGGAAGAGGTGCAGCGAAGCCTCCAGGCTTCGCCGTTGGTACAGCGTCTCTGGAATGTCCAGAATCCGCTGTGAGAGAATATGGGCGCGCTCCCCTGAAGCCTGTTTGTACACACTTCCAGAATTTCAGCTCTGGGAGCGCTTTTTGTCTCCCTATACAGGTGCAAGTTCTGAGTTCTATACTTGTTTCCAGATGACTATTGCTCCACCATTCCAGGCAGATCTTCCGTCACTTCCTGTCATGAGTGACACTCATGAACAGCAGGGTGACTGCAAGGATGACCATATGCCCGGAAGATCTCCACGACTCCCAGCAATGATCAGCACCTGTTCTGTGCTCGCTCCGGATGGGGAACTGTGGCCGGAGCGTAAGAGCTTCTCGCCTGCTCATAATGCCTGGCGCCGCCGCATGATGACCTTTCTGAGGGCCAACCGCAAACGATTCCCGGGACTGGATGATGCCACTGCCGCCAGCGATACCCTGCTGCGCAATATGATTGACCGTGAGGCAGCCAAACAGGGAGCCACCACCCGTTTCCTCCAGGTCGTCTACCCGGAGCGTGACCTTGGCAATCTGCCGGATCCCCTCGATGAACTGATCTACATCATGATCTCCCGGCGCACACGTGAGGGAGCGTATCAGCAGGTCTTTGCCCGTCTGAAGGAACGCTTCCCGACCTGGGGGATGCTGGCCAGAGCACCGGTGGAGGAGGTTGATGCCATCACTGCAACCGCTGGCATGGGTATCCAGCGCGCCCGGGACCTGCAAACTGCCCTGAAACAGATCAGGGAGAAACTCGGGGAATATAGCCTTGAACAGCTGCGTGACTGGAAAGACGATCGGATCGAGGCATTTCTGACAGACCTGCCAGGCGTGGGGCCAAAGTCTGCCTACTGCGTGATGATGTACTCGCTTGGTCGCGCAGCCTTTCCGGTGGACACCCACGCGATCCGTGTGCTCACCCGTGTGGGCGTCTTCCGCGAGGCAGGGCTTGACCTGGCCAGCCTGGATCACAAGGCTGTGCAGGATGTCCTGGCTGATCTGGTCGCGCCCGAGCTGAGACATTCACTTCATGTCAGTCTCGTCCTGCACGGACGGGCAGTCTGCAAACAGACACCACTCTGCGGTGAATGTGCCGTCCGGAATATGTGCAACTTCTACCGTGATGCACAGGTACATCAGGCGGAGACCTCCGATCAGCCGACCATCGTCGACCTATTCTGCGGTGCCGGTGGATTGAGTGAGGGATTCCGGCAGGCCGGCTTTCGCACCATTCTGGCTGTTGACTCAAGCCACACTGCCCTGCAGACCTACCGGCTGAATCATCCAGAAGTGGCTGAGGACCGTGTTGTGTGCCAGGATTTACGTGATTTCAGGAAGGACGGCGAGCACCTGATGAAGCTTGTCGGTGATCGGCGGATCGACGTGCTGATCGGGGGACCACCCTGCCAGGGTTTCTCCAGGGCAGGGTGGCGCTCCCGCAACACCGGACGGAGGTTCACAGCCACAGGGGATGACCGCAACTACCTGTTCAAGGAACTGGTTGGGCTGCTGCATGTGATGCAGCCACGCATCTTTGTCATGGAGAATGTTCCTGGCATTGGTGAGGTGCAATTCGAGAACGGTGACAGTTTCCTTGACGTCATGCAGAAGGCCATGCGCCGTGCGGGTTACACAACCCATGTCTGGCTGCTGAACGCTGCTGCCTATGGCGTTCCTCAGATGCGAGTCCGGCGCATCATCGTCGGTGTCCATGGCCTGGCACGCATGCCTGCCCATTTGCAGAGATACATTCGCAGCCTGATCGAGGAACCACCGCCAGTGACGCACCGCGTTGCCAGCAACCAGTTCCGCGAACACTCACGCAGTGATAAGGCGGATCTACTACCGCCAGTCACACTGCGGGAAGCCATCGGGGATCTCCCCCCGGTGGAAGCAGGACAGGGTCAGTGGGTCGGACATGCCGGCGATATGACTGCCGGTCAGTCTTACATGGAAACACCCGGCACGGCGTTCCGCCATCCACAGGGGCTGCTGACATCCCATGTCGCGCGTTACAACAATGACACGGACCTGGAACGTTATGCAGAACTGCAGCCCGGGGAGAACTACCTTGATCTGGTCAAACGCCGTAGCGACCTCCGGAACTACAGTACTGGCAGCTTCCACGACAAGTACTTCCGGCTGCACCCCGATCAGCCTTCAAAGACTATCGTTGCTCACCTCCGGAAGGACGGGAACAGCTTCATCCATCCCACGCAGACGAGATCCCTCACCGTGAGGGAAGCTGCCCGGCTCCAGTCGTTCCCGGATTCATACATTTTCACAGGCAGCCGGGGAGATCAGTATCAGCAGATCGGCAACGCTGTGCCACCGCGTCTCGGGAAAGCGATCGCCAAACAGTTGCTGCGCATCCTGAATCTATTGCAGGCGGCTGGCTACGACAGCAGGGCGGCACGCGAGAGGCAGATCAGAGAGTGAAGGCGCCAGGCAACACCGTGAGCGAGGGCGTAGCCATACCGGAGCATGATCTCGCTCCGCCTCCAGCTACTGCCATGATCGAGGCGATGCGTGCTCTGGGCTACAGCCTCCAAGCCGCCATTGCCGATATTGTTGACAACTCCATCTCTGCTAATGCCCGCAGGATCGAGATCCGCCTGGACTGGCGTGAACATCAGGCCACAGTTACCGTCCTCGACGATGGGATCGGGATGAACCGTGAGACGCTGATCAACGCCATGCGGCCCGGTTCCCGCAACCCGCTGGAGAAGCGGGCGGCTGGTGACCTCGGCCGCTTCGGGATGGGCCTCAAGACTGCATCGTTCTCGCAGTGTCGTTGCCTCACTGTTGCTACGCGGGTAGCTGGAGGCCCAATCGAGGTCAGGCGCTGGGACCTGGATCATGTGGCTGCTACGGAGGAGTGGCAACTGCTGCACGGCTTCCGGCCTGGCAGCGAGTGGCAGGCTGACAGGCTGACCGGAATAGAGCATGGCACGCTTGTCCTCTGGGAATGTCTGGACCGACTGACAGGGACGGTCGGGGCTGATCCTGCTTCGCAGCAGCGCGCACGGGCTCAGTTCCTGGCCCAGGCGAGGAAGGTGGAACAGCACCTAGCCATGACGTTCCATCAGTTTCTCACAGGCCAGGGGAAGGTTGAACTCCTCCTGAATGGTAAGCCGATTAAACCATGGGATCCACTGCTTGCCAGCCGAGAATACATTGAGCAGCAGCCCGAGGAGTGGCTCTGGCTGGATGGACAGGCCATACGGGTACAGGGAACCGTCCTGCCCCATCATTCCCGCCTAGCGGGTCCAGATTTGCTGGAGGCAGAGGGGCCACGCGGCTGGAATTCCCAGCAGGGGTTTCACGTCTACCGTGACGGGCGCCTGCTTGTCGCAGGTGGGTGGCTAGGGCTTGGCCTTGAACGTGACGACAGATTCCGTCTGGCCCGCATCCGCATTGACCTGCCCTCCAGCCTGGACGCCCAGTGGGGAGTGGATATCCGCAAGGCTCGGGTGACTGTCCCTCCATCCCTCCGTGAACGCCTGAGGAGCATTGCCCGGCTTACCCGCGACCGGGCACTGCGTGTCTACCGTCATCGTGCGAGGTTGTTATCCCCCCGACGGCCGGATGAGCCTGTCAGCCTGTGGACTGTGCGGACCACCACGCAGGGGGGCTACCAGCATGAGATCGACCGTCTCCATCCTCTGATCCAGGCTCTCCAGCAGGTGCCAGGCGCACAACCGGGCCTGAACGCGCTTCTCAAAATGATCGAGGCGACCCTGCCAGTTGAACGCATCTGGCTCACAGAGACCACCAGGGATCAGTCTGCGCCGGAGAGTCCCGATGAGCTCGATGCTCTCCGGAAAACACTGACCGATGTTGTGACTATGCTCGTCAGCAATGGTTACAACGAGGAGGAGGCTCTCCTGCTGGCCCGCGGCATGGAGCCCTTCTGTAATCATCCCGGCATCACGCCCCTTCCCCTGCCACCGGAGTCAGCTACATGACCACCATCAACAACCATCATGAAGGTATCCTCGAACTCACCCGCACGCTGCTCAACATTGCTGGGCAGGAGATCACCTATGACCTGATCGCGGAGACTGTGACCCAGGCATCGCAGACCCTGAAGCTGACTCTGATGCCGGAGGAGGTGCAACAGATCAACTCACAGTTGCGAGAACTCTATGCAGTGTCGATCGGCCAGGGGGCCATCCTCATAGATAACCGCGACCACGAACCCTGGCTCCAGGCACGCAGCGCATCCATCACTTGGAACCTCTATCGCCGCTACGAGAAGTACCTCGCCAGCCAGGGCTGGCATCCGAGGACGCTGAGCCGACTCAGCGAACTGTCCGCCAGTATCCTCGGGTTGCTCGAGGATCCCAGGCGCGAGGGCTCCTGGGACCGGCGGGGCATGGTCGTCGGGCAGGTACAGTCCGGCAAGACGGCGAACTACACTGCCCTGATCAACCGTGCGCTGGACGCAGGGTACCCGTTGATCATCGTCCTGGCTGGACGCTTCAACGATCTGCGCAGTCAGACGCAGCAGCGCATCGATGAGGGGGTTCTAGGCTACGACACCCTGACGCTCAACCCTGCTCAGAATGCTCCACACCGCATCGGAGTGGGGCAGGTGTACGGTTATGGCACCCGCCACATCAACAGCCCGACCACCAGCGCCCAGAACGGTGACTTCTCCAGTTCGGCTGGCGGAATCAAACCGGGCAAGGACCCGGTGGTCATGG
Organism: Deinococcus sp. Marseille-Q6407; assembly: GCF_946848805.1. Lineage (NCBI taxonomy): Bacteria > Thermotogati > Deinococcota > Deinococci > Deinococcales > Deinococcaceae > Deinococcus > Deinococcus sp. Marseille-Q6407. The sequence continues at coordinate 73,500 of NZ_CAMPFU010000007.1, read as the reverse complement.
TGGTCAAGAAGCAAAAGACCGTGCTCAAGCGCCTTCTGAAGTGGTGCGAGAACCTGAAGTCGACACCGATGCCGGTCCTTATCATTGATGACGAAGCGGACGACTCATCGGTCAACACGAGGACCATCCTGGACGAGAATGGGAATCTCGACCCGGAATACGATCCCACTGTTATCAACGGCCTGATCCGGCTCATCCTGAACGCCTTCGACCGTCGATGCTATCTGGGCTACACCGCCACCCCGTACGCCAACATCTTCATTACCCGCGAGGGCAGGTCAACGAAGTACGGGGATGACCTCTTCCCACGCAGCTTCATCGTCAGCCTGCCAGCACCTGATAACTACATCGGCCCTGAACGTATCTTCGGCATGAGTGACGATCCCATTCTCGGCACTGGAAGAGAGGGTCTCGACCTGGCACGTCCAGTGACCGACTGGGCAGACTGGGTTCCCGCAAAACATGACACTGCCTGGATCCCCTCGCCTGATCTGCCCCCCAGTCTGCACACGGCTATTCGCTGTTTCATCCTAGCTACCGCAGCCCGGCGTGCACGCGGCCAGGGTCTGAAGCACTCTTCCATGCTGGTCCATGTCACCCGTCTCAAGGCTGTGCAGAAGAGGGTGACCGATCAGATCAATGACGAAATGAGTTCCCTGCGAAACCGTATACGTTACGGACTCAAAGACGAGACGATACGTGACGAACTACATGAGCTGTGGGATGCCGAGTTCACGCCACTGGATGACGGCCTGACCTGGGAGCAGGTCAATGACTGCCTCACCGAGGCTACAGAGGAAATCGTCGTCAAGACAATTAATGGCGATGCGAAGGACAGCCTTCAGTACCATGAGCATTGCGAGGTGGGCCTCAAAGTCATCGTCATCGGCGGCGATCGCCTCTCACGAGGCCTGACGCTCGAGGGACTGGTGACCAGCTACTATCTGCGGAACGCTGGTGCCTATGACACACTGCTGCAGATGGGCCGCTGGTTCGGGTACCGGCCAGGTTACCTCGATCTGTGCCGCCTCTTCACCTCGCCGTCGCTGATCGAACAGTACGTGCATGTAACTTTGGCATCCGAGGAGCTGCGGCGGCAGCTGGAGCTGATGTCCGAGCTGGAGATGACACCGGAACAGTTCGGATTGCGGGTCCGGACCGATCCAAATCAGACTATGACGGTCACGTCCATGAACAAGATGCGCTCTGGCACGCCGCTCCAACTGAGCTACTCCGCCACGCTGAGTGAGCAGGTGACCTTCCTGACTGCGCCAGCGGTCAATATTAACAATCAGAATCAGGTGAAGAAGCTTCTGACTTCTGCAGGGCAGCCGGCAGCTTCAGCAGATCAACAAGGAAAGCTACCGAACATCATCTGGCACCATGTCGATCCAGATCTCATCGTGGACTTCCTACGTGGCTACCGGATATCGAGCGCGAATTTCCGCATGATCCCCACCGCGCTGGCCCAGTACATCGAGGGACGTAACACAAAAGGTGCCCTCATCGACTGGACAGTCGTGCTCGTCTCGAACAGCCGGGCGGGGGACAACACAACGACCCTGGCCGGTCAGACCGTGGGCTACATCCAGCGCACTCACCTTCCCCCCACAAGGCAGGAACGTCTCGCAATCCGCCGTCTCCTCAGCCCGCCGGACGAGGCCCTTGATCTGACACCCGGGGAGAGGAAGGCCTGCATACAGGAAGTGCAGGGCCGCAACGGACCGGTGGTCAAGTTCTCGCCTGTGGCTGCCCGCAGGAAGCGCGGCCCGCAGCGTGGGCTGCTACTGATCTATCCTCTCCAGCTGCGCGCACCTGGCGGACAGTCCGGGGATAATCCGCAGACAGCCGAACCTACTTCCTCACCTGCGCTGCAAACTTTCGGCATTGCCGTAAGCTTTCCGTCCGACCCGGAAGCACGTGAGATGAAGTATCTGGTCAACGAGACCTACTGGCAGAATGAACATGGACTCCCTGACTCTGAAGAGGACGCGCTTTGAATCTCAGTGATACCTGGGCAGCCCTGGAGAGTAAGCCCCACGGGCCTGACACAGCATTGCTGATGCAGAGCAGCCATGATGGCGTTCACTCAGCCGTGGCAGCGGGCCTGCGTGTTCCGGATGCACAGCGGGTGCTCATCCTCCGGCTGGACTCCGCTCAGGCGCGAATCCTCCAACGCCAGGGCATGACCACCGCGATCACGCTCACACGATTGCAGGATGACCGGCTGTTCTCCGGACAGGTGAACATTGAGCTGGCTTCTGCTGATCAGCGCTACCAGGAACTCTTCACCCTGATCGGTGATGACCTCATCGCCCAGCTTGAAGATGACCCCGTGAATGCAGGACATGTGATCCTCGCGCGCCTCGACCTGTGGCGGGAGTTCCTGCGTCGCCGGGAAGAGGGAGACACTGAACGCTGGGCGCGTGGACTCTTCGGGGAACTGTGGTACCTGAAGCACCATGTTCTGCCCCACCGCCCCGGTCTGGCCGGTCTGGGATGCTGGCTCGGGCCAGCCGGTGCCGCCCATGACTTCGAGCTGGGTGCCTGCACCATTGAACTGAAAACCGGGACAACTGGCAGCGAGACCGTCAGCATCTCCAGTCTTCAGCAACTGACACCGTCTCCCGGTAGCAAGCTCCTGCTGGGCCACCTGCGCCTGCGCCGGGACAGCCAGGGAATGACGCTCAGGGAACTGAGCGCCAGCATCCGCGCAATGCTTCCACCAGAGGCGCACCAGCTTCTGGAAAGCCGTCTACTGGCCGCAGGCTATGTTGAACAGGACCGCGAACTGCGTGATGATCTACGGCTTGCCGTGCAGGATCTTCGCATCTTCCACGTCACATCCGGTTTCCCGGCACTGACTGTCGCTAGCGTACCAGTCGGTATCGAACAGTGTACCTACACCATCAACCTCGCCTCATGCCACTACTTTCAGGTCCCGACAGACTTTCCCTGGAACCCTGCCCTGGAGATCACCAGCAACAATGAACACTGATCTGATCGAATTTGCCACACGCGTACAGGAGGACATCAGCACTGGCCTCGACAGCGCTCCGGAAGGCGGTGCCTACCACGCGGAGATGCTGACGACTCTGTTCATCGACCAGCTCACCGATGACCTACGTAACGCCCCATTCGAGGATGGCGAGGTTGCCCACTACCAGAATGCCCGAATGCGGGTCAGTGGTTACTCCCTTTCAGATGCCGGAGACCGGCTGGATCTGTTCGTGACCATCCAGCGCGGCGTCATACCGCCTGAGTACATCCCGCCCGTGGAGGTACAGCGTGCCTTCAGGCAGCTTGGTCGCTTTCTGGAACGTGCGCTCTCAGCGGAGAACCCCTTGCACCTGAACATGGAGTCGGCCATGCCTGGCTACGACATGGCCCTCCGGATACACGAGAACCGCGAGTACCTGAGCCATGTCCAGATGCACCTGTTCACGGACGGGCTAGTAAGAGACCACCGGCCTGAGGACGTGAACATCGGCACCTTCATGGTGAAGCGGCACGTGTGGGACATCCAGCAACTCCAGCGGCACCATGCCCACCGACAGCAACCGAGAACCATTATCATAGACCTACAGGAGATGTTCGGGCAGTACATTCCCTGCCTCGAAATGCCTGGCAGTGGGCAGGACTACGATGCCTGCCTCGCCATCATCCCAGGGAATGTGGTAGCGAGGATCTACGCTGAGCATGGAATGCGTCTCCTCGAGCGCAACGTGCGTGCATTCCTGCAGGCACGTGGTGGAGTGAACAAGGGGATCCGTCATACCATACTGAAGGAGCCGGGCCGGTTCCTTGCTTACAACAACGGCATCTCCGCCACTGCATCAAAGGTTGAGTACGTGACACTCTCCAATGGGCGCCGGGCCATCAGCCGCATCCATGATCTCCAGATTGTCAACGGGGGTCAGACCACCGCCTCGCTGCACCGGGCAATGGTGCGCGACAGGGCGGACCTCGGACAGGTGCATGTGCAGGCCAAGATTACCATCGTCGACCAGCAGCGAATGATGGAGATGGTGCCACTGATCTCACGCTATGCCAACAGTCAGAACAAGATCGAGGAGGCTGATCTGGCGGCCAACGATTCCTTCCATGTAGCACTTGAGCAGGAGTCCAAGAGAGTGTGGACACCTGCACTGGCAGGAGTCACCCAGTCACACTGGTTCTATGAGCGTGCTCGTGGGCAATACCAGGATGCAGAGTCAGGCATGACCACGACTGCGCGCAAGAAAGCCTTCCGCAAGGAGAATCCGAAGAATCAGAAGATCACCAAGGTTGACGTGGCCCGTTTCATTGATATCTGGGACGGGATGCCAGACGTTGTGAGCCGTGGTAATCAGAAGAACTTTGCGTACTTCACACTTCGTCTCAGCAACATCGGCGCGGTAGATGTGAACAGGGAGCTGTTCCAGCGCCTCGTGGCTATAGCTATCCTCTCCAGGGAAGCCAGCAAAATGGCACGTGCCTATCCAGCATACAAGGTCAATATCGTCACCTACACACTGGCGTGGATCGTGAACCGAACGGAACAGCGCCTTGATCTGGATCGCATCTGGCGTGAACAGGCAGTGCCACAGGGACTACTGGACATCATGCAGGCCGTTATGAAGCAGATTCAGAATGAGATCAATACCAGACCAGCCGGCGCCAATGTCACGGAGTGGTGCAAGAAACCAGTGGCCTGGGAGGAAATCATGAAACTGAGCATCCCGGCTACCGACAGTCTCAGCAATTTCCTTACTAATCAGCCGATTGTCTTACTCCAGGCTCTTCCCCGGGAGGAAAACCCTGCAGCAAACATCCTGGATGATGACGATGCCGAAGGCAATACCGGGCCAGAACAGCATCTGTCGACCACGCCCCTGGAGGACATTTACCCCGAACAGAAGGCCTCGCCTGATTGAAATCAGGAGGGGGATAGCCATGAACTTTCATCAGCGCCTCCAGAACCAGTAGAAAAGCTTGCTGTAATGAAATGCTGCAGTTCAGGTGCTCGGAAACGGAGCTTCAATCAGCTCAGCAGGCGTGGGACGTGGGAGCATACCGGAGCCTGAGGGAATCATTCCGTCAGGCTCAAACATGAGTGGGTGGACTCAGGAGGATTGCCGCAAGGTATCTGAGTACATCATTCCTGTCACCGGTAATCACCACCTCCTCCGCCGATTCATCACGGACCCTATCCCAGTAATCTCGCCGGAGGGTCCACGCATCTGATTCCCTTGTGGCAACAAACCACTGTCCCTCTCCTTCCATGCCGTCCTGAAGGACAATCTCATCTTCATCGCAATCTGGCACCCACAGGACCCGGGCAGCATCCGGGTAAACGTAGAGAGTACATAGCTGTCCAGTATTGATATGAGGTCCCTGGCTGGTCTGTACCAGTCCAGCTTCCACAGCTCCATACAGGATAGGAAGTCCATCAGAGGAATGGTTCACCTGTGCATGGTAGTTCATTTCCGGGGCCTGCCCGAACACGATCGTGCACATCTCTACTCTGGCAAGCGTTTCCCCAGAAGCACGCGCGCCACCAGCTCGCGGTGCAGGGCGGGATTGAGCCAGCGCATCAGCTCGATCATCCCGTCGCTCAGGAAGAGTGCGTCCGTCTGACGCCGCCAGTCAGCATCGCCGCCTCGTCGGGTACTACGCTCCTTGCGAATCTCCAGCATCGGAGTGTTCAGGTGACGGTACAGAAGTCCGAGAGCGAAGCCCAGCTGAGCGCCGTCGCTGAGGCGTGTGATGAGGTGCGAGAGACTTCTACCACTGACACTGTGAGCCGAGGTGACTCCCTGACCTGTACGCAACGCGTTCAGGAAATCATTCACAGCAGTACGGCGATCAAGAGCACCTGTCTGCGGCCCCCTTCGATTGTTCACATTCCAATTCGAAGCTGGGGCAACTGCTTCTGCTATGACTGCCCACTGCTCGTCAGTGAGCGAGAAGTCCGGCAGAGCACGGTGTTCCCAGCTCATGTAGGCATGTGCACCTTCAAGCAACCCTGGCCAATCAGTTTGCAACTTCCCAGGAGACATGTCCAGCAACGCCTGGAGTAGCCAGATGCGTAGGAGCAATACCCGGTTCGCTCCCGCACCGTAGGGCGACTCAGATTCAATCAGCGCAACACGTGCGAAATGCTTGAGACGCAGCTGGACGTTACCCTGTATGAGCCACGTTCCAGTCCGAGCAGCTCCCAGACGCACATTCAGTCTCTCCTGAACAGAGGGTCTCAATCCCTTTCCGTTCGAAGACATCCAGGCACTTGCCGGGGGAGGTTCAATGCTGGCGACAGGGTGTTCATTCTGCAGGATGTCCCAGAGGCCAAAGCCGGCCAGGAAATCCTCCAGACATGTCAGAAAGAGCGTCCAGTCAGATCCGGAGACGACAGAGCGCTCTACAACAGGCAGGACTGCACTCTCGGGAGAAGGCAGAACGGCTGGAGCAGCCAGATCACCCAGGCACCACGGACAGGATGTGACAGGCGTTCTTCCTGGGGTGCCGCCGGTTCTAGGACGGCGCCAGGTTCTGTCCAGGTTGAAAGAGGCACGGAGTGCACCAGAACAGTGCGGACATGCATCGAGCAGCAATCTTCCGTGATGTTGACAGTGCACTTCCCGGCGATTGAGCCATGAAAGACGAATGTACGGCACAGTGTCCCCGGAAAGACAGAGCGGACAGTACTGCAGCAGGTGAATCCCAAGGAACGGCGCAGGCACTTCACCGTTCCGTCCTGCAGTACGCAGTATGACTGGTGGAGGTGTCCCGGCCGCCAGAAGAGCGGAGACAGGCTGACCGGAACGCCTAGCAAGATCGCCCAGCCTGTCCGCAGGAAGGACATCACGCACATCACCGCGCTCCAGACCCATGTCAAGCAGAAGGCGCTGAAGAGTGGTCTCGTTAGCCGCAGCGACCCGGAGCATCCAGCTGCCCAGCCACTCACCCTGTTGAAGGCGAGGGTGAATGGGCCAGAGGTTACTTTGAGTAGTCACGGCCCTGCTATCAGAGCACGTGAGGCAGTGCCATGGCAAACGCTCACGCATAGGCCAATCTGGAAGAGTCTGGTCTCCCTGACGAGAAAAATCCAGTTACGTGGGAGTAGTGCCACCGCAAACACTAATGCCACGCAAACGCACAACCAGTGCCACCGGGAACGATAATTGACAGCTGCTGGCCTGACGGCAGCTCCGGCCCCTGCAGACCTGGCGACGGTGTGAGCTGACCAATCCGCCACCCGGCTGCAGCGAACCCGGGGGAGAGAGCAAATGGCGCCTCTTTCCCGGGTTTTCTTTGACCTCCCGTAGACCAAAAAAAGCCCCCGCCTGGCTGGGGCAGAGGCTGCAGCGGGGAGAATCGGTGGCTCAGAAAGCCGGGACGATGGCGCCCTTGTACTTGTCCAGAATGAACTTTCTGACCTCGTTGCTCTGCAGGGCCTTGACCAGCTTGAGATAACGGGGATCGTTCAGCATTTCGGGTTTGGTGGCCAGCAGGTTGGCGTAGGGGCTGTCGGCGTCTTCCAGCAGCAGCGAGTCCTTCAATGGGTTCAGCTTGGCTTCCAGCGCGTAGTTGGTGTTGATCACGGCGGCGTCCAGATCGTCCAGCGAGCGCGGCAGCTGCGCAGGGTCCAGCTCGCGGAACTGCAGTTTCTTGGGGTTGTCGCTGATGTCCAGCACCGTGGCACTGATGCCGGCCTTGGGGTCCACTTTCAGCAGGCCGCCTTTTTCCAGCAGTTTCAGGGCGCGGCCCGAGTTGCTGGGGTCGTTGGAAATGGCGATGGTGGCGCCGTCCGGCAGCTGGCTGAGGGTGTTGTAGCGGTGGCTGTAAAGGCCCAGCGGTTCCACGTGAATCTTGGCGCCACCCACAATGCCCAGGGGCCGCTGCGCCTGGAATTCATCCAGATACGGCTGATGCTGGAAGTAGTTCAGGTCAATGCTGCCTTCGCCCAGCGCCACGTTGGGCTGCACATAGTCGCTGAATTCCACAATCTGCAGGTCTACGCCTTCTTTGGCCAGCTGTGGTTTGACGAATTCCAGAATTTCTGCGTGCGGCACCGGGTTGGCGCCTACTCGAAGTACGGCGTTCTGGGTGCTGTCCGTGCCCGAAGCCTCGCCTGCCGGAGCAGCGGCAGTCCCAGAGACAGCCGTGGTGGCTGCGCTGGCCGTACCCGCTGCAGGGGCGCTGGTGGCCGTATCGGTGCTGGTGGTTCCGCTGGCCGTATTGGGCGACGAGCAGCCGGCCAGCAGGGCGGTCAGGGTGAGGGCCGGGAGCAAACGCAGGGAGGAGGGGAGAGCCATGATGTGTCTTCCTTTCAACGTGAAAGTTCGGGAGAGGGAAAAAAGTTCAGAAAACCGGAATGACGCTGCCGCTGTACTTTTGCTGCAACCAGTCGCGCACTTCAGGGGTGGTCAGGGCGTCAGCCAGCCGCTGGATGCTGGGGTCATTCTTCTTGTCGGCGGTGGTGGCCAGCACGTTCACGTAAGGGCTGCCTTTATCCTCGTGCAAGATGGCGTCCTTGGCCGGGCTGAGTCCTACTTCCAGGGCGTAGTTGGCGTTCACGATAGAAGCGTCGGTGTCGGGCAGCGAGCGGGGCAGCTGGGGCGCTTCCAGTTCCAGAAATTTGAAGTGGTGCGGGTTCTCGGTGATGGCGTTCAGGCCGGCGTCGGTGGCGGCCTCCGGCTTGAGGGTCAGCAGGCCGCCCTTTTGCAGCATCAGCAGCGCCCGGCCTTCATTGGTGGGGTCATTAGGAACAGCGATGGTGGCGCCGTCGGGTAAGTCGGCCAGCCGGGTGACCTTTTTGCTGTAAAGGCCCAGCGGCGGCAAATAGATGTCCCGCACCGCCACGATGTTGAGTGGCCGGTCAGCCTGGAAAGTGTCCATATACGACTGGCTCTGGAACAGGTTGGCGTCCAGGCTGCCCTCGCCCAGCGCCGTGTTGGGCGTCACGTAATCGGTGAACTCGGTCACCACCAGATTGATCCCCTGCTGGGCCAGCTTGGGTTTAACGAATTCGAGCAGCTCGCCGGCCGGCACCGGGGTGGCGCCAACACGCAGGGTAACTGGCTGACTGCTGGCCGCCGTTCCCGAAGTGGTTGCAGCGCTAGCCGGGGCTGCTTCGCCACTTGCTGAACTGGCCGTAGTCGCCGTGGAGGACGCAGTAACAGTCTGGGTGCTGCTGGTCGTTTGCTGGGCCGTCTTGTTGCAGGCAGCCAGCAGAGACAGACTGGTCAGGGCAAGCGTGGGCAGGACAGGTGCAGGCAGGGCGTGGCGCATAGAGGTGCTCCTTGAAGGGAAATGAGGGGTAAAAAGTGGCACTCTGCCGGTTTGGAAAGGGATTCGCCGGCTCTAGAATGAGCGGCCAGACATGGGTCAGCGGTGGTCGGCGCGGCGCTCGGCCCAGTCGCCCAGCCACTGCATCAGCTGCACGATCAGCAGCAACGCCACAACGGTCACGACCATGGTGGGCGTGTCGAACCGCTGATACCCGTAGCGAATGGCCAGGTCGCCCAGCCCGCCGGCGCCGATGGCTCCGGCCACGGCCGAGTACCCCAGCAGGCTGATGACCAGCACCGTCAGGGAGTGCAGCAGGCCCGGCAAGGCCTCGGGCAGCAGCACCTTGGTCACGATCTGACCGGTGGTGGCGCCCATGGCCCGGGCCGCCTCGGTCACGCCAGCCGGCACCTCACGCAGCGAGCCTTCTACCAGCCGCGCCAGAAACGGGACGGCGGCCACAGTCAGCGGCACGATGGCGGCGGTGCTGCCGATAGACGTGCCGACCAGGGCGCGGGTCAGCGGAATCAGCACGATCATCAAGATGATGAAGGGAAAAGAGCGGCCCACGTTGACGACAGCGTCCAGCACCCGGTATAGCGCCGGGTTGGGCGTCAGCCCGCCGGGGCGGGTCAGGGTCAGCCAGACGCCCAGCAGGGTGCCCAGCAACTGACCCAGCAGGGCAGCGGGAATCACCATCCACAGGGTTTGCAGCGTGGCTTGCCACAGCAGCGGCCAGACAGCCGGATCCAGGGTCATGCGCTCACCTCCACCGGGTTGACCAACAGCTGAGCGTACAGCTCGGCGACACTGAACTGTGCCGGAACCGCCAGCCAGGCCAGCACCTGCTGGCGGCCACCGATCACGGTGGGCTGCGCCTCTACCACCCGGCCACCCAGCGCGGCCAGGCGGCTCAGCACCGCCGCGTCCAGTGCAGGCAGGGTCAGCTGCTGCAGCGCTTCATCCGCGCTCAGCTGCACCTGCGGCTGGTGGGCGCCCAGCAGGGCGCGGGTGGTCGCGTGCTGCGGCCGGGCCAATACCTGCCCGGTTTCGCCGCTTTCCACCAGCCGGCCCTGGTCCAGCACCGCCACGTGGGTGGTCGAGCTGCGCACCACTTCCATCTGGTGGGTCACGATGATCAGGGTCAGGTCGCGCTCCTGCTGGATACGGATCAGCAGGTTCAGAATGCTGGCGCTGGTTTCGGGGTCCAGGGCGCTGGTGGCTTCATCGGCCAGCAGCAGTTCGGGGTTGGTGACCAGGGCGCGGGCAATGCCTACCCGCTGCTTTTGGCCGCCCGACAGCTGCGCCGGGTAGCGGCCACCCAGGTCAGCCAGGCCAACCTGCGCCAGGGCCTCGCGGGCCAGCGCTTCACGGCGGGCTTTGGGGACGCCGGCAAATTCCAGCGGCAGAGCCACGTTCTGCACGGCGGTGCGCTGAGCCAGCAGGTTGAAATGCTGGAATACCAGCCCGGTGCGGGCCTGCCGGGCGCGGCGCTGGGCAGGGCTGAGGGCCAGCAGGTTCTCGCCGCTCAGCCGCAGTTCGCCGCTATCGGGGGTGTCCAGGCCGCTCAGTAGCCGGACCAGGGTGCTTTTGCCGGCGCCGCTGCGGCCGATGATGCCGGTGCGGCTGCCACGCGGCACGCTGAGGGTAAAGTCGTCAAGGGCGGTGTGGTCACCGAAGCGTTTGGTAATGCCGCGCAGTTCCAGGGCGGGGCCGCCGGCAGGCTGAGCTGCGGCGGTGCCGGCGGCAGAAACGGCAAAGAGGGGCGCTGTGGTCACGGAAAGTACCTCTTCGTGAGTGAGCGGTCAGCGGAACGGGCCACGCGGGGCAGCCGGAAGATAAAAAAACGTTCCCTTTCCTGGGCGTTAAAACTCGGAAGGGAACGCTGAAAAATCTGTTCTCGCTTGGCGCCGCTTGCCACCCGTAGGTGGGGTGCCCCCTTCCCTTATCGTTCCCGTCGCTTCACATCGTGATTCACGCGGGCTGGCAGAGCACCTTAGCCGTAATGAGGGCCGGTTGCTGCGGTGGTTATCGGGCCAGATCCCTACACCGCTCTGGATAAAGGTGTGACCCGCGTATGGGGGTCTGGTGGAAAAGTGTAGTCCCCGGGGGCAGGAGTGTCAAGGGGGCGGCCACCTGGAGCACATGCACCAGCATGCGCCACAAGCAGCTGAAAAGGCTCTCTGGCCCGCTAGACTGCCTGTCATGCCTGCCACGACACCTCCGCCCGCCCCTTCTCCTTCGACCGACTTTCAGGCCTGCCTCCGCCGCGCAGAAGCCTTGCCGCTGGCCGAGGTGCTGGCCCTGCTCTCGGGAAGCGACTACTGGCACACCTAGGCGGCGGGCGGCGCGCGGGCGCTGCACCTGACCGACGGCCCCCATGGCATTCGCCGGCAGCTGGGCGAGCAGACCACCTCCGACCTCGACAACAGCGCGCCGGCCACCTGTTACCCTACAGCGGCGGCGCTGGCCGCCAGCTGGAACCCGGCCCTGATCCGTGAAGTGGGGCAGATGTTAGGCCGGGAAGCCCGGGCGGCCGGGGTGGATGTGCTGCTGGGGCCGGGGGCCAACCTCAAGCGGTCCCCGCTGTGTGGGCGCAACTTTGAGTATTTCTCCGAGGCCCCGCTGCTTTCGGGCGACCTGGCGGTGGCCTGGATCAGTGGCATTCAGAGCCAGGGCGTGGGTGCCAGCCTGAAGCATTTTGTGGCGAACAACCAGGAATACCGCCGAATGTCGATTGACGCGGTGGTGGACGAGCGGGCGCTGCGCGAACTGTATCTGGCCAGTTTTGAAAAAGCGGTGCAGGACGCTCGGCCCTGGACGGTGATGGCCGCCTACAACGGCGTCAACGGCCGCTTTTGCTGCGAGTCGCCCCGGCTGCTGCAGGGCATTTTGCGCCAGGAATGGGGCTACGACGGCCTGGTGGTCAGTGACTGGGGCGCCGTGAGCGACCGGGCCGCCGCCTTCCGCAGTGGTCTGGACCTTGATATGCCCGGCGTGGCGGCCCTCACGGCTCCGGCACTGGAAGTCGCCCTGCAAGCAGGCCAGATTCAGGAAGCCGACCTGCGCCGCGCCGCCGCCCGGGTGCTGCAACTGGCCGCCCGGGCAGACACGGCACAGGCCCAGGCTGCCGAGCCGTTCGTGCCAGCCGAGGCCCACGCCCTGGCCCGTGAAGCAGCGATTCAGGGCAGTGTGCTGCTGAAGAATGCACCGCTGGCCGGCACACCCTTGTTGCCGCTGCACCAAGGCCAGCGACTGGCGGTCGTTGGGGCTTTTGCAGCGCAGCCACGCTACCAGGGGGCCGGCAGCTCGCAGATGGTGCCGCGGCAGTTGGATATTCCGCTGGAAGCGCTGCGGGAAACTTTCGGCGCGGCCCAGGTGAGCTACGCGGCCGGCTACGACCGCTACGGCGAGGAAACCGACCCGGAGCTGCTGGCAGAAGCGGCGCGGCTGGCTGCCGAGGCGGACGTGGTGGTGGCGTTCGTGGGCCTGCCCGAAGCCTTCGAGGTCGAGGGCATCGACCGGCAGCACCTGGGGCTTCCAGCCAGCCACAACGATCTGATTGAGGAACTGCTACTCAGCAACTCGCGGATGGTGGTGGTGTTGCAGGGCGGCGCGCCGGCCGAACTGCCCTGGGCCGACCGGGTGCCGGCGCTGCTGAACGCGTACCTTGGCGGGGAAGCCGGCGGGAGCGCCCTGGCCGCCCTGCTGAGCGGAGCGGCCAGCCCCAGCGGGCGGCTGGCCGAGAGCTGGGCTGCGCAGCTGGAACACTGGCCCTCGTCCGCGCAGTTTCCGGGTGGTCCCCGCACGGTGGAGTACCGCGAGAGCCTGCTGCTGGGCTACCGCTATTTTGACCGGGAAGACGTGCCGGCGCCGGTGCCGTTTCCTTTCGGACATGGCCTGAGCTACACCCGGTTTCGCTATGCGGACGCCCGGCCCTCCTCGGATGGCCGCTCAGTGACATTGACCGTGTCCAATGTAGGAAGCCGCGCCGGTGCCGAGGTCATGCAGCTGTATCTGCGCCGTTCGCAGGCCACCTCGGCGGTGCTGCGGCCGGGGCAGGAGCTGGCCGCCTACGCCCGGGTGGACCTGGCGCCCGGCGAATCGCGGGACATTACCCTGCAGCTGCCGCCCCGTGCCTTTGCCCACTACGACCCTTTCTGGGGCCGCTGGCGCACCGAGGCGGGTGAGTGGCAGGTACGTATCGGGGCTTCGTCGCGGGATATCCGGGTGGAGTACCGCCTGCAGGTCTCGGGTGAGACTCTGCCCGATCAGCTGCCGAATGAGTACCGCTATCCCGGTTTCCCGCTGCGCATCGGTCAGCCGGCGTTCCGGGCGCTGTATGGCCGGCCGCTGCCGGAAAACCGCGACTACCGCAGTGGTGAGTACACCGCCAACACCCCGCTGGACGCCATGCAGGAGCACCCGCTGGCCAGCAGCCTGTTCCGGGCACTGGTGTGGCATCAGCGCGAACTGGTTGACGACAGCGGCGCCAGCATGAACTTGGCCCACAACCTGCGCCAGCTGCCGCTGCGGGCCATGACCATGAACCCCGGCGTAACCGCCAATCCGCCGCTGGCCCGTTTTCTGGCCGAAGTGATCAACGGCCGCTACCGGGCCGCCGGCCGTGAACTGTCGTTGGCCCTGCGCCGCAGCTGGCACAAACGCCGGTTCTAAGCCAAAGGAAAAGGGCGCCTGCCTGTGTAGCTCAGGCGGGCGCCCCTCTCGGGTCACTATTACTCGTTCAGGCTGCGAACCACGCTGAGGTCCAGCATCTTGTTCAGGTCCGGCACCTGCCGCGAGAACCCGGCTTCCTGGTTCAGCTGGGCGTACTCGGCCAGGGTGGTCTGGTTGATGTCCCAGGTCACCTGGGTGCGGCCCAGCGCTTTTTTCAGGTCGGCGTCGCTGGGGCGCTTGCCGGTCATGGCTTCTACCTGCCGGGCCACAGCGGCGCGGGCCTCGTCCGGCTGGTCTTTCACAAAGGCCACCGCCTGACGGTGCGCTTTCAGCAGTGCCTGGAGGGTGCCGGGGTACTTCTCGGCGTAGTCGCTGTTCACGACCAGGACGGTGGTGGTGTAGTCACCATTCGCCCAGATGCCTTTTTCGTCTACTAGCAGCCGGGCGCCCTGGTCTTCCAGCACGGTGCCCCAGGGTTCCTGCACCAGTGCGGCCTCGACCTGCCTGCCGGCAAAGGCAGCCGGCATATCGGCCGGGTTGATCGGCACCACGGTCACGTCGCCGCCCTCATCGGTGGTTTTCAGGCCGTTTTCATGCAGCAGGTGCCGCAGGCTGATGTCCTGGGTGGACCCCCGGGTAGGCACCGCCACTTTCAGCCCGGCCAGGTCCTTGACCGATTGCGCCTTGCTGCCCGACTGCGCCACCAGCACTGCGCCCGCATTGGCCGCGCCGGCATAGACTTTCAGCGGAATGCCCTGCATAAAAGCGTTCATGGCCGGGCCGGGGCCCACATACGCCGCGTCCAGCGCACCGGCCGCAAACGCCTCGTTGATCTGTGAACCGTTGGCAAAATGACTGACCGCCAGGGTGGTGCTGCCCAGGTTCTTCTTGAACAGGTCTTTGTCCACGCCCACCAGGCCGGCCGCGTGGGTTACGTTGGGAAACAGCCCCAGCCGCAGTTCCGGCGCGGTGGCGCCGCCGGTTGCTGCACTGGCCGCACTATTACTGGCAGCACTGTTATTAGCACTGCCACTGGTTGTCTCGGTGCTGGTCGTGCTGACCGCACTGGTAGTCACCGTCTCTGCCTGAGACGTGGCCGCAGTTCCCGAGGACGCCGACCCGTTGCCATTCTGGGACGAGCAGGCTGCCAGCAGCGCGGTGAGCAGCAGCCCCAGCGGGGCACGGAAACGGGAGATGGCGGTGGTCGTCATAGGGGAACCTCCTGCAAGGGGGCTGAAAAAAGGGGGAGACAGGCACAGGGGCCTGCTTTCGCTGCGCCGTCACTGTAAAGTTTCCCGGCGATGGGGTATGGTTTAGCACTATATCTGCTATCGAATCAAGCCATATCACCGTTTTCTCCCCTTTGCCTGGATGTGTTCATGACAGAAACTGTGCCTTCTTCCGCCTCCCGCACCCCTGGCCGCTGGACCGCTCTGGCCTGGCAACTGGGCGGCCTGCTGTTGCTGCTGACCGTCTGGTGGCTAGTGACCGATGTGCTGAAACTGTACCCGCCCTATGTATTTCCTAGCCCCGGTGCCGTCTGGGACGAGATCAGTTACGGTCTGTGGGGCACAGGTCCCCAGGACGGCAAACTGCTGATCTCGGTGCTGAGCAGCCTGCGCCGGGTGCTATCCGGCTATCTTCTGGCCCTGCTGACTGGTGGCCTGCTGGGAATCCTGATGGGCATTTGGGTGCCGCTGCGGGCCACCCTGGGCGCCTACCTGACCGGCCTGCAGAGCGTGCCCAGCATTGCCTTCGTCCCTTTCGCCATTCTGTTTTTTGGGCTGAACGAGCGGGCGGTGCTGGCTGTGGTGGTGCTGGAAGCCCTGATTCCGGTGGCGCTGGCTGTCTCGGGGGCGCTGCTGAATGTGCCGCCGGCGCTGCGGGCGGCGGGCCGTACCCTGGGGGCCAGCGGGCCGGCGCTGACGCTGCGGGTACTGCTGCCAGCGGCGTTACCCAGCATTCTGGGTGGCCTTCGTACTGCCTGGAGTTTCGCCTGGCGCGCCCTGATCGGCGGTGAACTTCTGATTGCGGGCGCCGGCAGCCTGGGCCAGCAACTGGAAGTGGGCCGCAACACCGCCAACGTGGCGCTGGTGCTGGCGACCATCTTGATTATCGGGCTGATCGGTGGGGCTTTCGATGCCCTGCTGCGACAGGTCGAGGGCCGGGTGCGGCGAGACTATGGCCTGGAGGCCAGCGCATGACCCGCCCTGTGACTGCGCCAGCCCCCGGAACCGGCGCCGAGCTGAGCCTGCGGGGCGTGAGTTACCACTACCGCACCCGGCGCGGGCAGAAGGGCGCGGCTCCGCAGGCCGGCGTGGGCCCACTGGACCTGCAGGTGGCTCCGGGCGAGTTTCTGTGTGTGGTGGGGCCTTCCGGCAGTGGCAAAAGCACCTTGCTGGGGCTGCTGGCCGGCTTCCTGGCCCCGCAAACCGGCGAAATTCGCTTGGACAGCGCCCCGGTGTGGGGGCCCCACCCCCGCCTGACGCTGGTGCAGCAGGAGCCGGCGCTGTTTCCCTGGCTGACGGTGGCCGGCAATGTCCGCTTCGGGCTGCAGGGGCTACCGCGCACGGAGCAGGAGCGCCGCGTGCAGGACAGCTTGGCGCTGGTGGGCCTGCCGGACCTGGGAGAACGCCGGGTACACGAGTTGAGCGGCGGGCAACGTCAGCGGGTTAGCCTGGCGCGTGCACTGGCGGTCCGGCCAGGGGTGCTGCTGCTGGACGAGCCGTTCAGCGCGCTGGACCCGGCCACCCGCGAGCGGCTGAGCAGCGAACTGCTGGACATCTGGCGCCAGCAGGGCGTGACGGTGGTTTTCGTAACCCACCAGCTGGAAGAAGCCCTCACGTTGGGTCAGCGGGTGCTGGCGCTGCGTGAAGGCCAGGCCGTGCTGGATCAGGCTACCCAGGCAGTTTCACTAGGAGACTTGGAAGCGGCTCTGCACTAGAAACGTCTGGGCCCGGAATGTTTAGGCTGCCAGTTTCCCCGCCGCCTTGGTTGCTAAGCTGCTCTCAGCCGGCCACCTGCGGCAGCAGGCCCAGCTGAGAGAGGAAGGGCACCAACAGCAGCACCGCCCCGATCAGCAGGATCGCCCAGAGGACACCCTGGCCGCCCGGCAGCCGGATCTCCTGACCCTGGCTGCGGGCCCGGCGCACCAGCAGCACCGGCAGCAGGATGCTGTAAATCACCGCCATCAGGCCGCTGTAGGCCAGCAGCACCACAAAAGCCTTGGGGGCCAGCAGCGCCACCAGGATAGGCGGCACCAGCGTCAGCAGGATGATCGGCCAGCCGCGCCGGTCGCCGGTCAGCGAAATGCCCGGAAAGCTGTCGCGCAGACTGTCGGTCAGCGAGAGACCAATTCCCAGAAACGAGGTGGTCAGCGACAGGCCCGAGAACAGGTCCATTCCGGTGCCCAGAAAGCGGTTGCCGGTCAGCTGGGTAACCAGGGCGCTCAGCTGCTCCAACGACGTGACCTTGCTCAGCTGGTCCTGCGGAATCAGGCCGTGAATCGCCATTTGCCACAGCAGATAGGCGACCAGAGGAATAGCGGTGCCCCACAGCACGGCGCGGCGCAGCTCGGTGGGGTCATTGTCCAGGTACTCGGCGATGGACGGCAACACCACGTGGAAACTGTAGGCGGTCACGAACACCGGCAGGATGGACAGGGCCAGCCCCAGTTCCTGCGGAGGGGCCGTCAGGTTGGCCGGGGCGATGCGCGGCAGCATCAGGGCCAGCAGGCCGGCAA
Organism: Deinococcus sp. Marseille-Q6407; assembly: GCF_946848805.1. Classification (NCBI taxonomy): domain Bacteria; kingdom Thermotogati; phylum Deinococcota; class Deinococci; order Deinococcales; family Deinococcaceae; genus Deinococcus; species Deinococcus sp. Marseille-Q6407. The sequence continues at coordinate 55,811 of NZ_CAMPFU010000007.1, read as the reverse complement.
ATACCAGCAGCTGCACCGGAAAAAGGCCCCGGTTGACTTGATCCACCGACCGCACCCCGCGCTTGATGACCCACCCGAACAGCGCCGTATACAGCAGGGCGCTGGGCACATACCCCAGGCCCAGCAACCGCGAGACCAGGGTGCCGCCCTGGCTGGCATAGGCGGCCATCAAGCCGTACATGTACAGCAAAATGGCGAGCGTGACGATCAGGCGGGCCAGCTTGCCGTAAGCCTGCCCTGCCAGCGTCGAAAAGCCTTCTTCGGGGGTGTGATAACGGTAGATTTCCAGGAACATCAGGGCCGTGAAGTACGAGAGCGCCCACACGGCCAGCAGGCCCAGAGAGGTGAGCCAAAATCCGGCTCTGGCTGTGGCCAGTGGCATGGCCAGCATACCGGCCCCCAGCGTCGTTCCGGCGATCAGCATGACCGCACCCCAGGTTTTTCCTTGTGCCTGCGCTGCCATAACGAGTTACTGTATCAGCTCCCCGAATAATGCGGGCCAGCCGCCTGCCCGCCGGGGCATCATTCGGCCAGGTTGGGCCGCAGCCAGCGCCGGGCTTCTTCAGGGCTCCAGCCTTTGCGCGCCGCGTAGTCTTCCAGCTGATCCGCGCCGATTTTGCCCACCCCGAAATAGCCGCTTTCCGGATGTGCAAAGTACAGCCCCGACACGGCCGAGGGAGGCATCATGGCGTAGCTTTCGGTCAGCTCCAGGCCGGCCAGTTCGCGGGCGTTCAGCAGCTGGAAGAGGGTGCCTTTCTCGGTGTGGTCGGGGCAGGCCGGGTAGCCGGGCGCCGGACGAATGCCCTGGTAGCGCTCGCGGATCAGGTCGTCGCTGCTCAGCTGTTCCTGTGGGGCATATCCCCACAGCTCGCGGCGCACCTGCTGGTGCAGGGCCTCGGCGAAGGCTTCGGCCAGCCGGTCGGCCAGCAGGCCGGTCATGATGGCGGCGTAGTCGTCCTGGCGGGCCTTGTGGGCTGCAATCACTTCCTCGGCGCCGTGAATGCCCACCGCAAAGCCGCCCACAAAATCACCCTCCGGCGCCACGAAATCGGCCAGAGCGCGGTTGGGACGGTTCTCGCGCTGCTGGGTCTGTTGCCGCAGGGTGTGCAGGGTGGCGGTCTGGTGTTGGCGCTCCTCGTCACTGAACAGTTGCAAGTCGTCGCCCTGCCGCTCGGCCGGCCAGAAGCCCACAGTGCCCCGGGCTTCCAGCTGCCCGCCTTCAATCAGGTCTTTCAGGGTCTGCTGGGCGTCAGCATAGAGGCTGCGGGCCTGTTCACCCACCACCGCATCCTCCAGAATCTGCGGAAACCTCCCGGCCAGCTCCCAGCCGATAAAAAAGGGTGTCCAGTCGATGAAAGGCACCAGAGCTTTCAAGTTGAAAGTTACCGGCCGTGCTCCCAGAAAACTGGGCTGCACCGGCGCGTAGCTGAGCCGCGGCGCATTGGCACGCGCCTGGGCCAGCGGCAGCAACTGGCGGCGCTCGCCGCGCTGCGCGAACTGCTCACGGGCCCTAGCATACTGCTCGGCCACTTCCTCGGCCAGCGCGGGCCGCTCCTTGGCGCTAATGGCCCGTGCAGTCACGCCCACGCTGCGGCTGGCATCCAGCACATGCACGGTCAGGCCCTGGTACTGCGGGGCAATTTTGACGGCGGTATGCACCCGGCTGGTGGTGGCCCCGCCGATCAAGAGCGGCAGGCCGCCACTGCGGGCGCCCAGGCCGCGGCGCTGCATCTCCTCGGCCACACCCACCATTTCGTCCAAACTGGGTGTGATCAGACCCGACAGCCCGATAATGTCGGCGTTCAGCCGCTCGGCCTCATCCAGAATGCGCTCGGCCGGCACCATCACGCCCAGGTCGTGAACCTCGAAACCGTTGCAGGCCAGCACTACGCCCACGATATTCTTGCCGATGTCATGAACGTCGCCCTTGACGGTCGCCAGCACCACCCGCCCGGCACTCTGGCGCTGGCCCTGCCCTTCCTGCAGGTAGGGTTCCAGGTATGCCACTGCCTGTTTCATCACCCGGGCGGACTTGACCACCTGCGGCAGAAACATCTTGCCGCTGCCGAACAGGTCGCCCACCACGTTCATGCCGTCCATCAGGGGGCCTTCAATCACCTTCAGGGGGTCGCCCAGTTCGGTGCGGGCCGCTTCGGCGTCCTCCACGATAAATTCAGTGATGCCGCGCACCAGGGCATGTTCCAGCCGCTGCGATACTGGCTGCTCGCGCCAGGCCAGGTCGCGCTCCTTTTTGGCTGCGCTGCCGGAGACCGTCTCACTGTATTCCAGCAGCCGCTCGGTGGCGTCGGGGCGGCGGGCCAGCAGGACGTCTTCCACCCGTTCCAGCAGCGCTGGCTCAATTTCGCTGTACACCTCCAGGGTGCTGGGGTTGACGATGCCCATGTCCATCCCCGCCTGCCGGGCGTGATACAAAAACGCTGCGTTCATCGCCTCACGCACGGCCGAATTGCCCCGGAACGAGAATGACACGTTGCTTACGCCGCCGCTGACCAGGGCGCCGGGCAGGTTGGCCTTGATCCAGCGGGTCGCCTCGAAGAAATCCAGCGCGTAGCGGTCGTGCTCGGGGATGCCGGTACCTACCGGAAAAATATTGGGGTCAAAGATAATGTCCTGCGGCGGGAAACTGTGGGCCGTCAGCAGGTCGTAGGCCCGCTGGCAGATGGCGGTGCGCCGCTCCAGGGTATCGGCCTGCCCCTGCTCGTCGAAGGCCATCACCACAGCCGCCGCGCCGTAGCGCCGCAGCACCGCCGCCTGCCGCAGAAATTCTTCCTCGCCGCCTTTTAGCGAGATGGAATTGACCACCGCCTTGCCCTGCACCCGCTTGAGCCCCGCTTCAATCACGCTGAAGCGGCTGGAATCCAGCATCACCGGCACCCGGGCAATGTCTGGCTCGGCCGCGATCAGGTTCAGGAATTCCACCATCGCCTCTTCGGAATCCAGCATGGCCTCGTCCATGTTGATGTCGATGATCTGGGCGCCGCCTTCCACCTGTTCGCGGGCCACGTCCAGCGCCTCATCGAAGCAGCGGTTCCGAATCAGCCGCAGGAAGCGGCGCGACCCGGTCACGTTGGTCCGCTCGCCCACGTTCAGAAAGTTGGAATCGGGGCGCAGGGTGAGCAGTTCCAGCCCGGCGTAGGTGGGGAGAGCCGCCGGCGCCGGGGGCACCCGGGGGCTGTACTCCTGCGCTGCCTCGGCAAAAGCATGGATGTGATCCGGGGTGGTGCCGCAGCAGCCGCCCACGATGTTGACCCAGCCCTGCGCCAGCCACTCGCGCATCACGTCCAGCATGGTCCCGGGGGTTTCGTCGTAGCCGCCCAGCGCGTTGGGCAGGCCGGCGTTCGGGTAGGCGCTGGTAAAAAAAGGCGTGCTGTGGGCAAGTTCCTGCACGTGCCGGCGCAGCTCGGCCGGGCCCAGGGCGCAGTTGAGGCCCACCGACAGCAGCGGCAGGTGCGAGATGGACGCCAGGAAAGCCCCCAGCGTCTGCCCCGACAGCGTCCGCCCCGAGGCGTCGGTGATAGTGCCGGACACCATCAGTGGCACCTGCCGGCCCACGGCGGCAAACACCTGTTCAGCAGCGAACAGGGCTGCTTTGGCGTTCAGCGTGTCGAACACCGTTTCGATCAACAGGGTATCTACCCCACCGTCCAGCAGGCCGCGTATCTGCTCGCTATAGCTGCCTACCAGTTCATCGAAAGTCACCGCCCGGAAGCCGGGCCGGTTCACGTCCGGCGACATGGAGGCGGTGCGGTTGGTCGGCCCGATGGCTCCGGCCACCCAGCGCGGCTTTTCCGGGGTGCTGTAGCGGTCGGCGGCGCGGCGGGCCAGCTGCGCGCCCTGCACGTTCAGCTCGTAGATCAGGTCGTCCACGCCGTATTCCGCCAGCCCCAGACGCGAACTGGAAAAAGTATTCGTCTCGGCGATGTCGGCGCCCGCCTCGTAATAGGCGGCGTGAATGTCCTCGATAATCTGTGGCTGGGTCAGGGTCAGCAGGTCATTGGCGCCCTGCAGCGGACGGGGGTGGTTCTTCAACCGCTCGCCCCGGAACTCGGCTTCGCTCAGGTGGTGACGCTGAATCATGGTGCCCATCGCCCCGTCCAGCACCAGAATGCGCTGTTGCAGCGCGCGGTAAATCGGATGCTGGGCCAGGCTGGCCTGTGGAGCGAGGGGTGGCTGGACGGCGGAAAAAGTATGGGTCATGGCGGGAAATCCTGTTCAGCGGGAAAAGTTTGGGAGGGGGGAGCGCCCTCGGGCGGGGCGGGGGAGGGGGCGCGGGGTAGACACAGGGGCAGGCCGGAGCGCCTGGCTTAAGGGCAAGCGGCGCTCTGACTGTGGTTGCTGGAGCCGCCCGGCAGGGGCGTAGAGCTGGAATTGCCTGCACCCGACAGGTCAGGGCCGCTGCCGCTCGCCGGGGGAAAGACAGCCCCCAGAAAGTCGCGCAGGCTGGTGCGAATCGGCATGAAGTACAGGTGGCTGCTGGTGCTCTGCGCGTGCTGCACGGCTTCGCGGGCAAAAGCAGTGCACCAGTCCAGGGTGGGCTCGAAAGAGCGGGGGAACACGGCCCGGTTGCGCCGGATCCAGTAGTTCTTGCTGCGCTCACTGCTCACGTTGGTGATCCCCCAGTAAATCGGCACGCCGGGCAGCATCTCCCCGAACACCTCCATCAGCCGGGTATCGAACAGCGGCTGGGTAAACAGGCTGCTGGCGCCGGCCTCAATCTTGCGCAGGGCATAGGTCTGCTCGTCCTGCAAGCTCTGGCGGTAGGGGTCCAGGGCGGCGTGAACGGTCAGGTCCGGCTGTGCCGCCTTGAGCGCCCGGATCAGGTCCAGGCTGGTGGTGGGGAAAACCGGGCGGTCATCCTGTGGGGGATCACCCTGCACCACCAGCACCTCGCTTACGGCCAGGCGGTTCAGCCGGTCCAGCAGCTGCGGCACACTGTCCAGCGGCGTGCGGGAAGCCCGCAGGTGCGGAATACGGCTGAAGCCCTGGGCCTGCGGCAGCTCACAGCTCTCGCAGGAGCCCAGTTCCAGATGGTCCAGGTCCGGCAGGTTGACAGCCGTAATGGCCGGCCACAGCTGGCGCAATTCGCTCAGCTCGGCGGTAATGCTCTCGCGGGTGCGCGGCACCAGTTCAACCGAGATGCGGGGGGAAAAGTTGTTTCGGGTCATTCGGTCAGTCTCCTCGTGTCGGTGGGCACGAGGAAAGGCGGGTGGTCATGCGCGGTTCCCGGTGGGGCCCTGGTCTGCCGGGCAGTGGGCACCGGGGGTGCTGTCCGTACTCACAGCCTACTATAGGTGCTGACAGGGGCCGGGCGTCAAGGGCGGCCAGGTCGTCAGGCGCGGGGAGTCGAAAAGATGGCATTTGTTCCTGACGATGTACCTGAGCTAACGGTTTGACAAGTCCTGACCCCCCTGCTAGGGTTGCACTCAGCTCCCGCATGTTCAGGAGCCTCATTCAGAAGCGCCCGAGAGAACTGGCTCGTTGACGGCGCGGCAACCAGGGCCTCATTTCGCCCACGGTGCTCCGGCCAGCCTGCCGCGCAGGGTTACGATGACCGGCCGCGCAGGACCGATGAGGGAAGGCTGAATTCTTAGCGGATGTTCGTACTCGCGTTATCCCGCGGCCCCAGTCCCTCTCCGGCAGAGGGACTTTTTGCTGTTCCCTCTGGACCATGCACAGACAAGCACAGAAAAATGCTGCCCAGCGGTTTTTTCGCTCTGTTCCAGGAGAGACATACCATGACCCATTTTGAAACCCTGCAGGTCCACGCCGGCCAGCAGCCCGATTCCGCTACCGGCGCCCAGGCGGTACCGGTCTACGCCACCAATTCCTACGTGTTCGGCAGCGCCGAGCAGGCCGCCGACCTGTTCGGCCTGCGGGCCTTCGGCAATATCTACTCCCGCCTGACCAACCCCACCAACGCGGTGCTGGAAGACCGGGTCGCTGCGCTGGAAGGCGGCACCGGTGCGGTGGCCGTCTCCAGCGGGCACGCCGCGCAGTTCACCGCGCTGACCCTGCTGGCTCAGGCCGGCGACAATATCGTGTCCTCGCCTAACCTCTACGGCGGCACCTCCAACCAGTTCCGGGTCACCCTGCGGCGTCTGGGCATCGAGGTGCGCTTTACCTCCGCAGAGGACCGGCCCGAGGAGTTCGAGGCCCTGATTGATGACCGGACCCGCGCTCTGTACGTGGAAACACTGAGTAACCCTTCGCTCAACGTGCCGGATTTTGAAGGGCTGGCGGCGGTGGCCCGCCGGCACGGGGTAGCCCTGGTGGTGGACAACACCTTCGGGGCCGGCGGGTACTACTGCCAACCGCTGCTGCACGGCGCCAACGTGCTGGTCGAGTCGCTCAGCAAGTGGATTGGCGGTCACGGCAACGGCATCGGCGGCATCATTGTGGATGGCGGCAATTTCGACTGGGGCAACGGCCGCTACCCGCTGTTCAGCGAGGGCAGCCCCAGCTACCACGATCTGAACTTCTGGGAAACTTTCGGGGAGGGCAATCCGCTGGGCCTGCCGAATGTGGCGTTCGCCATCCGCGCCCGCACCGAAGGCCTGCGCGACCTGGGAGCCACTTTGGCGCCGCAGCAAGCTTGGCAGTTTATTCAGGGTGTCCAGACCCTTTCGCTGCGGGCCGAACGGCAGGCGCAGAATGCCCAGGCGCTGGCCGAATGGCTGCTTGAGCAGGCCGGCGTGGCCCGAGTGACCTATCCGGGGCTGACAGACCACCCCAGCCATGAGCGGGCGCAGCGTTACCTGCCGCGCGGCTTTGGCGGTGTTCTCACCTTCGAGCTGACTGGTGGGCTGGAAGCCGGCCGCGCCCTGATCGAAGGGTTGCAGCTGGCCGAGCACGTGGCCAACGTGGGTGACAACCGCACCCTGGCCATTCACCCGGCCAGCACCACCCACTCTCAGCTCAGCGAGGAGCAGCTGCAGGCCGGCGGCATCACGCCGGGGCTGGTGCGGGTCTCGCTGGGCATCGAACATATCGCCGATATTCAGGCCGATTTTGCCCAGGCGCTGCAGGCCCTCCGCTAGCAGACAAGGACCGTGCATAGTTCTGGGATACTGGCGGCAGAAAGGAGCGTCCCTTGACCGTGACTGACTCTCCCAGCTTCGACTACGACTACTCCGAATCTCCGATGGCTCAAGCTTCGGCAGTGCGTTCGCAAGTCTCTTTTGCCCACGTCAAGCTGTTCCGCGAGCAGCCTCTGCTGCTGGACTGCGGAATGGCAGTCCATGACATCCAGGTGAACTACCACACCTACGGCCGGCCGGCCGAGGAAGCAGTGCTGGTGCTGCATGCCCTGACCGGCGACAGTGCGGTGCACGCCTGGTGGCCCGATTTCCTGGGAGTGGGCCGCCCGCTGGACCCCAGCCGGGAATTTATCGTGTGCGGCAACGTGTTGGGCGGCTGCAACGGTTCTAGCGGTCCTGAAGACCTGCCGGAAGGGGCCACGCTGACCCTGCGCGATATAGCCCGCGCCGGCCGCGCCCTGATGGAGCATCTGGGCGTGCAGCGGGTGAAGGTGGTGGGGTGCAGCATGGGGGGCATGCTGGCCTACGCCTGGCTGCTGGAAAACCCCGACATGGTGGACCGCGCCGTGATCGTGGCGGCGCCGGCGCAGCATTCGCCCTGGGCCGTGGGCCTGAATACGGCGGCCCGCAGCGCCATTGCCCTAGGGCCGGGTGGCGAAGGCCTCAAAGTGGCCCGGCAGATTGCCATGCTGAGTTACCGCACGCCCGAAAGTCTGGCGCAGCGGCAGCCGCACCGTGCCAATGGCGAGCAGCCGGTGGTGGCCTACTTGCAGCACCACGGCGAGAAGCTGGCCGCCCGTTTCTCAGAAGCCAGCTACCTGGCGATTACCCGTGCTATGGACGCTTTTCAGCCCACTGCCCGCGAATTGCGTGCCATCAAGGTGCCGGTACTGGCGGTGGGGATTTCCAGCGACCTGCTCTATACCGCCCGTGAGGTGCGCGACTCGGTGACTGCCCTGCCGCAGGGAGAATACTGGGAGCTGCACAGCCCCCACGGCCATGACGCTTTTCTGATTGATCCAGGCCACCTGCCCGAAATAGTCCGTGAGTTTCTGAATCAACCGGCCTGAAGGACCATAGACCGGACGGCCATAAAAAATGCACCTGACCTCTAGGGCCGGTGCACTTTCTATGGCTGGTTTCAGGAAAGAGGCTCTCATGCCTCTAGGCTGAATCAATTCAAATTGCCTTACTGAGCGGTGGTGCCCGACGGGCGGGCGGTGGGGCCCACATACTCGCCGTTTTTGAAGTTCACACCGCTTTGCACCACGTTCAGGGTAATGGTGCTTTCGGGCGCGGTGGCGCCTTCGGGGGTCACTTCATAGGTGATTTCGCCCACTTCGTCTTCAGGGCCGCCCGGTTCGCTCAGGTAGCTCCAGGAGCAGTTGGTGCCGTTCTTGACGTTGGTTTTGCCGATTCCTTCCTTGCCGCGCAGCACCCGCACAGTGTAGTTCTTGGCGCTGCCGGTGCCGCCGAAACGGAAGGGTGCGCTTACGGTGTCGCCGTTATCCAGGCTCAGGCTCAGCACATCGTTGGCCGAGCAGTCCTTGGAGGCAACCGGCTGGCTGACCACCACCGGTAGGGTGGCGGCCTGGTTGCCGTCTTCGTTCACAACCACGTACTTGCGGTTGCCGGGTTCGGGAGCGGTCACGTCGGCGCTCCAGGCCCCGTTCTCGTCGGCGAAGAAAGTGCCCACGTTCACGCCATCCTCGAACAGGCGGTAGCTGGCATTGGGCTGGCCCTTCCCGGCGATGGTAAAGGACTCGGCCGGTACGTTGGCGCCGCTGGCCGGCTCAGTGATGGTGACCGGCACGGCAGCTTCGGTAGCGGTTCCACCGCTGGCCGTGCCCGAAGCACTGCTGGTGGCCGGGGCGGCCGCCGTGGCAGTTTCAGAAGTCGTGGAAGTGGTGCTGGTTGTGGCGCCACTGGCCGTGCCCACCCCCTGAACTTTAAAGGTGCTGGCTGCATTGCTGGGCGTTCCGGTGACGGTATAGACATTCTCGCCAGCCATCGGGGCGGGCATATCCACTTCCCACTTGCCGTCGCCGTCGGCAGTTTCGGTTGCCAGGATTTCACCGTTCTGATTGGTGATGGTCAGGACCTCGTCGGCAGGCGCCGTGCCGTTCAGCACGAAAGGCTCCAGCGGCAGCTCGGCGCCGTCCTTCACGCTGCCCACCACAATGCCCTCGTTGCTGTTGCTCGCCGTGGCAGCGCTGGTGGTCGTCGTGGAAGTGGTGCTTTCCGACACGGTGGTCTGCGAAGGCGTGTCGGTGGTCTTCTGGTTGTTCTGGTAGAGATACCAGGCCAGGCCGGCCAGCAGCAGCAACGGCAGCAGCCACAGCGGATTGCAGCCGCTGCGGTCCTGTGGAGCTGGGGCGGCCGTCAGGTGGCGCTCCGGCTCGGGCTGCGGAGCGGGGGTAGGAGTCGCCGCTTTTACGGCGCTGCCTTCCTTGACTTGCGCCCCCGGCTGCGCAGTCACCGAATCGACGATTTCTCCGGTGCCGCTGCCCGGTGTGGCAGTTACGGCACTGGCAGCAGCGCCCAGACCGGCGGGCAGCATGCCGCTTAGAGCGCCGCGCATACCGCTCAGCTGGCTGGCCGCGTTCTGTGCGGTCACACCGCTGCGGCCCAGGAACGCCAGCAACAACGGCAGGGCCAGTTGGCTCAGGCGCGAGGCGGCGCTCTGGTTGCCGCCGGCCAACTGAGCCGCGTCGTTCATCCAGCTGGCGTTGCCGCTGAACAGCCGGGTGCTGAGGGTCTGGCCCAGGGTTTCCAGGCGGCTGATTCCTTCAGGGGTAGCCAGAGCCTGTTCGGGGTCCTGCGGCAGGTCGTTCCCGGCCCAGAGGTCGCCTAGGTTAGCCGAGGTCTGAGGACTACCGGCCAGTTCGGCCAGCTGATCCAGCTGACGGGGCAAAATGGCCCGTAGGGCCGACTGGGTCTGAGCAGGGGTCAAGCCGACGGCGCTGGACAGCAATTCCAGCACCCGATTAGAAAAAAACTGACTGAATTGATCTTGTAGATTCATGGGAACTCCTTAGAGTCAACTTAGGGGCCAATTTCCAGAGGCTCGTGAATTGCAGCTTTAGAAACTATCCATTCTAAACGTCAGGTAAATGCGGCTATGACGGTAAATCTCTGCTGGCTCCCCTTCTGACACCCCTTAGAGCAGGCACAAAGGTAAGCATTTCTGCTTTTGTCTGGCGTCCGACCGCCAAAAATCAAAATTTATGTTCTGCTGAAAACATGGATGCTGGCTCTGAAGAAAGGGCAGTGGCCCTCGGGCTGATCCTTTCTTCTCACCGGTGTCTTTTACAGTAAGTCAGAGTTGGGAAGCCAGGAGGGCAAGCATGAAACAGCATTTTCTACACATTCGGCGTCTGTGGAACGCTGTTTTCCGGCGGGGCCACAGGCGGCCAGCCGCGCTGCTAGGGCTGGGCCTGATCGCTCTGGCAGCTGCCATGCCGGCGGCGGCGCAGTCGTTGCCACCAGCCAGAGAGATTCAGACGCTCGATCACCCGCGGGCACCCATTTTTGTGGCTTATCCGGACAATGGTCACCGGGTCTCGGCTGATCATGTGTTGCTGGAAGGCAGTGTGCTGCCCGGGGCCACGCTGCAGCTGAACGGGCAGCCCATCACGCTGGGGCCTGATGGCCTGTTTATCGAATGGGTGCCGCTGCAGCCGGGGACGAATCTGCTGCGGCTGACCAGCCACCGGGGCGGCCAGACCTGGACAGGTACCCTGCAGGTTATCCGCCAGATGCCAGCGGCCCGTCCGGAATTGCCTTACCACCCGCTGCCGTCGCCGCGCCAGGCCGAGGTCCAAGCTTCTGAGGCAGGTGTGGGACTGAATACCGTGCAGGCCGCTTGGGAAAATGATGCGGGTCAAGCGGCACTGTATGGCCGCTCTGGACAGCGGGTGGCGGTGGTCGGTACTCGCGGCGACCTCAGCCGGGTCCAACTGGCCGATGGACAGCTGCTGTGGGCCAGCAGCAACACTCTGAGGCTACTCCCGCCCGGCACTCTGCCGCAGACAGCGGTGGTGGGTGCGCCGCACTGGACCGCTGCCGGGCCGGGCGAGTGGCAGGAAGTGAGCTGGCTGGTGTCGGCCCGGACGCCTTTTCAGCTGTCCGAGACGGCAGATGGTGGCCTGCGCTTGAGCCTGATAGGAGCGCAGCGGGTGGGGGAGTGGCCAGCCGGCCAGCAGCCCTCATTACAAGCGGCGCAGCAGGGCGCGGCTCTCACTCTGGACCTGGCTTTGCCCCGGCCGCTGCACGGCTATCAGGCTTTTTACCGTTCGGCAGCTGGTCAGCCTGGCGGTGACTTCCTGGTACTGCGCTACCGGCTGGCGCCCCTGCCCGGCCCGCTGACCGGCCGACGAATCGTGCTGGACGCCGGGCACGGTGGCAGCGAGTTGGGCGGCGCCGGCGCGCTGCGGGTGCCGGAAAAGGACCTGACCCTGCCCATCACGCTGCGGGCCGCTGAGCTGCTGCGGCAGCGCGGGGCCACAGTCGTCCTGACCCGTGGGGACGACCGGACCGTTCCGCTTTATCAGCGCCCTTTACTGGCCGAGCAGCAGAATGCCGACGTGCTGGTCAGCATTCATGCCAACGCTATTCCCGATGGCCGGGACCCCCGCTCGGTGCGCGGCATCGGCAGTTATTTCAGCCATCCGCAGGCCCGTCCGCTGGCCGCTGCGCTGCAGGCGGCGCTGGTGTCGGCGTTGCCTGAGGCTGGCGACGACGGCCTACATCCCGGCGCCGATCTGGCGCTGACCCGGCCCACCTCGCAGCCCAGCGTGCTGCTGGAACTGGGCTACCTGACCGATCCCCAGAACCTGCAGCTGCTGATGAGTTCGGCTGGCCAGGAAGCCTACGCTCAGGCAGTGGCGGCTGGGCTGACTGGGTACTTTGCGCACTTACCTTAGTAGGGGCGGGGGCTTTGTCCCTGAGTGCGAGACAACCCCCGTTCGGCGCTGCTGCCGGCGTTAGACTGAGCACCATGGATTCTTATGACGTGTTGGTGATTGGTGGCGGCCCGGCCGGTTACGTGGCCGCCATTCGTGCGGCGCAGCTGGGCTTCAAGGTGGCCTGCGTGGACGCTTTCGAGCGTGACGGCAAGGCGTCTCTGGGCGGTACCTGCCTGAACGTGGGCTGCATTCCCAGCAAAGCGATGCTGGATTCCTCCGAAAAGTTCGAGATGATCCAGACCGAAGCGGCCGATCACGGTATTCAGGTGCAGGGCGCCTCGGTGGATGTTTCCAAGATGCTGTCGCGCAAGACCGGCGTGGTGGACAAGCTGACCGGCGGCATCGCGTTCCTGTTCAAGAAGAACAAGGTCCAGTCGTTCCACGGCTACGGCCGCCTGGTGCGCCAGGACGAAGCCGGCTGGGTGGTGGACGCCGCTGGCACCGAAGTGGTGGCCCGTCACGTGATCGTGGCGACCGGCTCCAACCCCCGCGAACTGCCTATCGCGCCTTTTGGCGGCAACGTGGTGGAAAACAGTGGCGCGCTGAGCTTTGACGCCGTGCCCGGCAAGCTGGGTGTGATCGGCGCCGGTGTGATCGGTCTGGAACTGGGCAGCGTGTGGCGCCGCCTGGGCGCCGAAGTGACCATTCTGGAAGCCCTGCCTGGCTTCCTGATGGCGGCCGACGACGCTGTGAGCAAGGAAGCCCTCAAGCAGTTCAAGAAGCAGGGCCTGGATTTCCACTTCGGCGTGAACATCACCGCCGTGCAGCAGGACGACTCGGGCGTCACCGTGACCTACAAGGAAGGCGAGCAGGAAGTCAACGCCCGCTTCGACAAGCTGATCGTGAGCATCGGCCGGGTGCCGAACACCGCCGGCCTAGGCGCCGAGAATGTGGGCCTAGAGCTGGACGAGCGCGGTTTCGTGCGGGTGGACAGCCACTACCGCACCAACCTGCCCGGCATCTACGCCATCGGTGACGTGATTGGCGGCGCCATGCTGGCCCACAAGGCCGAAGAAGAAGGCGTGGCGCTGGCCGAAATGCTGGCCGGCCAAGCCGGACACGTCTCCTACGATGCAATTCCCTGGGTGATCTACACCAGCCCCGAAATCGCCTGGGCGGGCCTGACCGAAAAGGCCGCCAAGGAAAAGGGCCTGAGCGTCAAGACCGGCCAGTTCCCCTTCAGCGCCAACGGCCGCGCACTGGGCCACGGTGACCCCCGCGGCTTCGTAAAGGTGGTGGCCGACGCCAGCACCGATAAGATTCTGGGTGTCCACATGATTGGTTCAGGCGTCTCGGAACTGATCGCGGAAGCGGTGGCCATTATGGAATTCGGCGGCAGCGCCGAGGATCTGGCCCGTACCATCCACGCCCACCCCACCCTCAGCGAAGTGGTCAAGGAAGCTGCTCTGGCCGTGGACGGCCGCGCTCTGCACATATAAGTTCTGCCTGGAACTGAGCGAGAAAGGAGGCCAGCGTTTCCCCTGGGGAGCACTGCCTCCTTTTTTTCGTGCCTGAGTTTGTCCTCTGGCTTGCACCTGCCCGCCGCCTGCTCTACTGACCGGCGTGAAAAGCAGCCGGGACTTTGGCCCAGGGCAGGGACCTGAAATAAAAACCCCCTGCCGGGTAAGGCAGGGGAGAGCCGGGCAGAAAAAGCTCAGAGGCGGCTGAGGCTGACCAGCAGTTTGTCGCCCAGGCCGCGGATGGTCAGGCGTTTGCTGCCCAGTTCCAGGTCCAGCTGTCCGGCGCCGCTTTCACCGACCCGCCCGGCCAGGAAGTCAGCAGTGCCCATATAGAAGCGGGCGAACTGGCCGATGTTGTCGGGCAGCGGGTCACCATGGCGTTCCAGGACTGTGCCGTCGCGCTCGATCAGGGCCGCACTCAGCGCACCGGGGGCCTGGGCCGCCCGCTTGACCATGGCGCTGAACACGCCGCTGTGTTGCTGGGGCCGGGCCGCTTCAGCCGGCGGGTTGACCATCGGTTCGGCCGCTGGCTCCGTGGCCTCTGGAAGATCTGTGGCTGGGGTGGCAGCCAGCGCAGGGGACACTACCGTATCTGCGGCAGAGAGGCTGGCTAGCGCTTGCTGCACCGCTGGCAGCAGTTCTTCCTGGCGGAAAGGTTTTTTCAGTACCCCGGCCGCGCCTGCGTCCTGGGCTTGCTGGCGGATATCCGAATCCACGTTGCCGCTGATAATCAGCAGCGGAATGTCGCGGTGGGCTTCGTCGGCCTTCAGGCGTTGGCACAGCTCGAAGCCGCTCATGCCCGGCATAATTACGTCCGCGATGATCAGGTCGGTGGGTTCATTGTCCAGCAGATCCAGCGCCTGCTCGGCACTGGCGGCGCTGCGGACCTGCAGGCCTTCTTTGGTCAGGGCCAGCTCCAGCGCCTTGCGGACACTGATGCTGTCGTCAATCACGAAAACATGGCTCATGGAGTCTCCTCGGAAATAGGGGCAGAAAAAATTTACAGAAGGGCGTCCCGCTCGGCGTGCCGGTGGTCCAGATCCACAGCGACTTCCATCAGCAGGCGCTCGGTGCGTTCTTCGATATTGCGGGCGTCGGGTTCGGCCAGGTCGGGCGGCAGCTCGGCGCGGCAGAACCGGAAGTGGCTCCCGGAGTCCTGCTCGGCCAGGTCCAGCAGTTCCAGCAGGGCCTGGCGACCGGAATACTCGCCGAATTCGGCATAGGCCACGTCACCGCCCTGCATCAGCAGGTAGCCTTCTTGCCCGGCGCCGGTGTCGATCAGCCAGTGACCGTCCAGCTCCATGGCCGCCACCCAGCTGAGCAGTTCGGGCAGGCCCAGGCCACCTGCGCCCGGATCACCCACGCCGCCGTGTAGATCGCCGGGGGAGTCGTCGCAGGGCAGCGCCGGCGATGGGTCAACCCCCAGGTCGCTCAGCACCTGGCGCACCAGGGCCACCGTGCCGGTTTCGGGAGGCAGGTCATAGTTGGGCGGCTCGGTGTGCTGCTCGCCGGCCTGCGCGGTCAGCAGGTACACCGGGGTATCCCGGGTGGCCGGCTCGAACCGCAGGATGTTGCGAAAATCCTCACCGCTCATGTCGCCGGCGTCCTCGGCACAGATCACGGCGTCGGCGGGGGTCCGCTCCAGTTCGGTCAGGGCCGGCAGGGCCCCGTCGCTGAGGTGAGCGTGCGCCCCGGCCGCTTCCACCAGCCGGCGAATCAGCTGGGCGCGGGCCGGGTTGGGAACCAGCACGAAGATCTGCTTCATGTTTCGCTCAGCATACTGCCCAGGCGCCGCAGCAGCAGGGCTTCATCCACCGGCTTGCTGAAGTAGTCGTTGGCACCCAGCTGGAAGGCCAGCCGCTGGTGCTTTTCACCGGCGCGGGTGGTCATCACGACCAAAGGCAGCGCAGCGGTGGCCGGCCGGGCACGCAGCGACGAGAGCAATTCGTAGCCGTTCATGCGCGGCATTTCCAGATCCGAGATGACCAGATCGAAGCGGGTGTCCAGCTGCAACAGGTCCAGGGCTTCCTGGCCATCGGCGGCGGTGACCACCTCGTAGCCACCACGCTCCAGCATGCGGCTGACCAGCCGGCGCACCGAGAGCGAGTCGTCCACCAGCAGCACCCGGGCCGCCTGCCGGGCAATCACCGGACCGCGCACTTCCGGGCGCAGCCACATGTCACGGCGGCGGGCCAGCCGGGCCACGCCGGCCGGGTCGATGATGGGCATCGCCTGGCCGCTGGCCGAGACGGCAGTGCCGGACAGGTAATCCAGCTGCGCCAGGGCGCCGCCCAGGGCACCCACGGCTGTTTCGTCAATGTCGCCGAAACTGTCGACCCGCACGGCCACGTCTCCTGCCACCGAGTTTAGTACTACCAGGCTGTAGCTGTCGCTGGGCTGGTCCACACCCCAGATACGCCGCAGATCAATGACCGGCAGGCGTTCGCCGTCCAGCAGCAGCTCGGGGCCACCCTCGCCGCTGAGCAGTTCGCCGGCGCGGCGTTCCAGCAGCACCCGCACGGTGCCTACCGCGAAAGCCACTTCCGAATCGCCCACCCGGCAGGTGAGCAGGTCGGTGATGCGCTGGTTGGTGGGAATGCGCATGGTAAAGGCGGTACCCTGGCCGGGCGCCGAGCGGATCAGCAGGTCGCCGCCCATCTGGCGCAGCGTGCTGGCCACCACGTCCATGCCCACCCCGCGCCCCGCTTCGGAGCTGACGGTCTGGGCGGTCGAAAGACCCGGCAGCAGAATCAGGCGGGCCAGATCGCTCTGGCTCATCTGCTCCAGCTCCTGCGCCGAACGCAGGCCCTTTTCCAGCGCCCGGATGCGGATGGCGTCCAGGTCCAGTCCCTGACCGTCGTCCGCGACCGTCACTTCCAAGAAGTTGCCCGCTTCGTTCACCTGCACCGTGACTTCACCCTTTTCGGGTTTGCCGGCGGCGCGGCGCACTTCGGGCGCGGCGATGCCGTGGCTGGCGGCGTTATTCAGCAGGTGCAACAGCGGTTCGGCCAGTTGCTGCAGCACGGCGGTGTCCACTTCGGTGCTTTCGCCTTCGATGCTTAGGCTTAGGCGGTCCTCGCGCTCACAGGCCCAGCGGCGCAGTCGCCCAGCAGTGCCGCTGAACGGCACCCGGCTGGTGCGGCTGAGGTCCAGGCGCAGGCGGCGCGTCAGCTTGCCGAGGTCTTCGCTTTCTTCCTGCAGGGTGCGCAGCCCGGTTTCAAAGCGCGAGCGCACTTCCGAGAAGTCGGCGGCCAGCTCGGTCATGGACCGTGCCAGGATGTTCAAGTCGTTGTAGGTGTCGAATTCCAGCTCATCGAACTGCTCGCTGAGGTCAGTGCCCTGCACAGCCGTGCGGCCGGTATCGGCCGTGCGGTCCGTGACCATGTCGGGGTTCAGGTAGCGTTCTTCGAAGTCACGCACCGTGCGGCTGAAGCGGGCCTGCGACTGGTCGAGGGCACTTTGCAGAGCGGCGAACTGCCCCAGCGCCTGTTCCAGCCGGGCGCGCGAGACCACCAAGTCCCCCACCTGGTCCATCAGGTTTTCCAGGCGGCGGGTGTCTACCCGCACGCTGGTGCGCGCCGGCAGCAGCGCAGCGGGGCGGCTCTGCGGCGCTGCAGCGCGCGGCTCGGCCGTCCGTTCGGCGTCCAGCACGCTCTCCCAGCTGCGGCCCAGCGCCAGCAGCTGAAGGCGCTCGCCCAGCTGGGCAGCGTCAGCGGCCACCTTGCCCTGGCCGCCCTGGACCAGTTCCAGCATCCGCGCCAGCACGTCGGCGGCCTGATCGATGGTGTCCAGCACCGGGCCGTCCAGGCGCTGCGCACCGTCGCGCACGGCGCCGAACAGGTCTTCGAGGCGGTGGGCAAAGTCGCCCAGCGGTTGCAGGCCCACCATGTAGGAACTGCCCTTGATGGTGTGTGCCGAGCGGAACATCTCGTCGATGCTGATATCGTCATCGCTGCGTTCCAGCTGGGCCCGCAGCGCGTCGATATGTTCCTGCACCTCGGGCGCGAAGTAGTCCAGCACGTCACCGTTCTCACGGCCGAAAGCGGCCAGTTCAGTTTCCAGGGCGCTGGTTTCAGGTCCGGCGATGGGCCCAGCGGCCAGCGCTGCCTGCGCGGCGGCAGTCCGCTGGGCTTCGCGGGCGATCACTTCGGCCCAGTCGTGGCCTCCGGCCAGCAGTTGCAGCCGTAGGCTCAGGCGGGCGGTCGGCTCATCAAGGGCGGCGTCCGCGCCGCCGGCCACCTGCACCATCTGAGCAATCAGGTCGCTGGACAGCTCCAGGGTTTCAGAGACCGGGCCTTCCAGCTCCTGGCGCTGATCGCGCACAGCGCCCAGCAGGTCTTCCAGGCGGTGGGCAAAGTCACCCAGCGGTTGCAGCCCCACCATATAAGCGCTGCCTTTGATGGTATGTGCCGAGCGAAACAGCGCGGCAATATCCGGCTCGGCGGCGTCCAGGCCGCTTTGCAGGGTGTCCACGTGTTCCAGTACTTCCGGGGCGAAATACTCCCAGACCTCGGCGTTGTCGCGGGCAAAGTCACGCAGCTGAGTGCCCAATACATCGCTAGTAGAGGGGACGGCGGTGCCCTGAGGCTGCGCGGCTGGGTCCGTTGCTGCTTCGGCTTCCATCTCCTCGGCGGCGGGGCCGCGCAGGTGGCCCTGAGCCAGGTGAAAAGCTTCCGGCTGGGCACGCAGCAACTGAGACATTTTCTGGGGCGCCCCGCTCTGCGCGAAGCTCAGGCCCAGGTTGCCCTCCTGGCCGCTGGCCTGAGCCTCGCCGATGGCCGTGTCCAGGGCCGCCACGATGTCACAGATCACCTCGGTGTAGGTGTCCTGGAGCTCGGGCCGCAGCTGAGGTTGGGGCATCAGCAGCCGCTCGGCCACCGAGGCCAGCTGGGCCATCTGCGGAAAGCCGTACAGCCCGGCCGAGCCGCGCAGGCGGTGGGTCAGCACGCCCAGGGCTTCCATCTGCGGCGCGGCTTCCGCGTGGCTGGGGGCGGCTTTCAGATGCTGCAGCCGCTCGTTGATGCCGGCCATGGTATCGCGGACATCCTCAAAGAAAAAACGCAGCAGTTCGTTGTTGGCGGTGGTCATGAACTCCCTCTCTTGGCGGTCATCAGCCGGGCAGCCGGAAGCGGGCCAGCGAAGCGCTCAGGTTCTCGGCCAGCTGCTGCAGCTGCTGAGCGGCGGCGCGGCCCTGCTCCACCGACTGCTGTGAGTGCTCGGCCGTCTGGGCGATGTCCTGCACCGACGACGACACCTGCTCGATATTCTGCACCTGCTCGCGGCTGGAAATCGAAATCTGCTCGGCCAGGCGAGCCGATTCACGCGACAGTTCGCCGATCTGCTCCAGGCGCTCACCGGCGGTGCCGGCCACCTGATAGCCCTCGTTCACCTGCCGGGCATTGTCCTGAATGGTGCGCACGGTCTCGGCGATCTCGCGCTGAATGCCGGTGATCAGGCTGGTGATCTGCCGGGTGGCCTGGGCGGACTCGTCGGCCAGTTGGCGCACTTCGTCGGCCACCACGCTGAAGCGTTCGCCGGCTGTTCCGGCCCCGGCAGCCTCGATCGAGGCGTGCAGCGAGAGCAGGTTGGTCTGCGAGGCGATGGCCGAGATGGTGTCCACGATCTGCCCGATTTGCCGCGAACGCTCCGACAGCGCCGCGATGCGTTCCTCGGCGGTCTGGGTGGTTTCGCGGATCTCCTGCATCCCGCTGAGGGTTTCCTGCACGGCCTGCTGGCCTTCGTTGGACGCCAGCAGTGCTTGCCGGGCCGCTTCGGCAGAGGCCTGGGCCAGCTGCGCCATGGCCTGAATCTGGCGGTTCACGGCCGAGGTCTGTTCGGCCACCTGCTGCGCGGCCTGCGCGGTCTGCTCGGCGCCCTGCTGAATATTCTCGGTGGAGTTGAGCATCTGGTGCGAGCCGTTGGTCACGGAACCGGAAGCTTTCTGCACGTCACCCAGCACCGAGCCGAGCTCCTCGGTCATCAGGTTGATGGAGTCCACGACGTTGCCCAGCACGTCCTCGGTGACGACACCGCGTTTGGTGAGGTCCCCTTCGGCGATGTCCATGGTGACGTCAAGGAACTGGCCGATGTTGTTCTGGAGTTGTTCCTGTTCAATACGTTCCTGCTCAGCGCGGCGTTCGTTGGCTTCAAGCTGGGCAGCGGCGGTGTTGAAGGTGGCAGAGAGGGCACCGAATTCGTCACTGGTGGTCACGGGCACGCGGGCGCCGAACTGCCCACGGGCCAGCGCGGCGGCCGCTCCCGAGAGGCGTTCCAGCGGCTGAGTAATGGAGCGGGCCACCAGAATCAGCAGGCCTACCAGCACCAGCGCCAGCAGAATGGCTCCGAGCAGCAGAGCTATGAACCGCCGCTGAACATTTTGCCGCTGGGACTGCAACTCCTGGCCGATTTCGTTGTTCACTGCGGTGTAGGTGTCATATTGCAGCGGCTGTAATCTGCCAGTAAAGGCAGTGATGTCCTGTGGCGCCAAGGTAATGCGCTGGGGCTGCAGCAGCTGGGCATCGACCAGGTTCAGACCTTCTTCAGTCTGGCTGGCCAGGTCGGCGAGCTTGCCTTTCAGGCTGCCTGATAGTTCGATATGGTCATTTTCCAGCGCCGCGAACTGGGCCACCAGTTGCTGCTGCACTTGACGGCCCTGTCGCACAGCAAAGCCCAGCTGCTGTTCTGGCAGAGTTCACGCCCTCGGCGAAGGTGGCAGCCACCACAGGAAAAGTTGCCGGCAGCTGCTCAGTCGAGATTCTCAGCAAGTCATACATTTTCTCGTTGGACGCCAGGTGCATGCCGTAATCTTCACTGACCTTATTGAACAGGCCCAGTAGGTCGGCGCTCAGAATCTTGCCGGTGCCGCTGATGTATTCCGGATAAGATACGCGCTTGTTAAGAAGGCCATCGGTCAGGTTACTGTATGCCTGCCGGGTTGCCTTGATCTGATTGACCAGCTCGGTGTCGCCGTTTTGCTGAGCCAGCTTGGCCGCTGTATCCAGCTGCGCTAGGGCTTCAGCAGACGCTTGTTTGTACTTATCGGTGACTTTCTGGTCACCTGTGCTGTAGGCAAAAGCCAGAGGGCGAGCAGAGCGGATCCGGTATTGGGTCTGGGCCAGGGGCTCTAGAAACTGCTGGCCTTTGATCTGGGTGTCGAGGGTGTTGATCTGGGCCTGTTCGGCGTTCAGGATGTTGACGACCAGGGCGCCGGCTGGCACCCCCAGCAGTAAGCCCGAAAGCAGCAGCTTCTGGCCCACGGAAAGGCGGCCCAGAAAATTACCGGTGCGGGGAGTTTGCAGTTTGCGGGGAGCGGCCGGGGTAGTGGAGGGTCCGAGATTGGTGTCTATCATGGTGTGAGTTCCTTGGGGCCCTGGGGCGCCGTCACGGGATCAGGGGCAGTTTCAGAGGTGGTGCGGGAAGCCGCCGTGACCCGGGCAAGAAAGAAAAGGCAGAAAAGGCGGGTTGAGTGAACTGCGACAGAGCCAGAGCTTCAGACCGGAGTCAGGCGGGCCTGCAAGGTGCTGCTCAGCACGCCGGGGTTAATGACCCGGACACTGAAGTCCAGGCGATAATCGCCGGTAGGCTGGGGCGCGGAAAGCATTTCCGAGGTGCTGAGGCTGTCCTCGCTGACGAGGTTGCCCACCACTTCGTCCATCGGCAAAACCAGCAGGTCCTCGCCGATCTGGGCGACCAGCCCCAGCGAAGCGTGGTGGCGCGGCAAACCTGCCAGCAGGTGCAGGTCCAGCAGAGGCCGGGCCTGTCCGCCAGCCACCACCAGCCCGGCCAACCCGCCGCGGCCGCCGGGCAAGGGGGCCACCCGGTCAATTTCGATCACTTCGCGGCTCAGGTTGGCCGGCAGGCCCAGGACCTCGTCCTGATAACGGAACAGCAGCAGACGTTCGGCCATGGTTCAGTAGCTCCTGTAGGGGCTCAGAGGTGCCGGCTCAGGAC
This sequence comes from Deinococcus sp. Marseille-Q6407, assembly GCF_946848805.1. NCBI lineage: Bacteria > Thermotogati > Deinococcota > Deinococci > Deinococcales > Deinococcaceae > Deinococcus > Deinococcus sp. Marseille-Q6407. The sequence goes on along the minus strand of NZ_CAMPFU010000007.1, from coordinate 34,376 downwards.
CGTCTGCACATCCGCCGGGGTGTAAGGCTTGATGATGTAGTCGGCAGCGCCCTGACGCAGGCTCCACTTCAGGTCGGTTTCGCTGCCCTTGGACGAGACGAATACCACCTTGAAACTGGGGTTGGGGAATTCGCGCTTGATTCCGCGCAGCACCTCGTAGCCGTTGCGGCCGGGCATCACCACATCCAGCAGGACCAGATCCGGATCTTCGCTGCCGATGGCGCCTTCCGCCTCAGCGGGGTCGCTGGTGCTGGCCACGGTGTGACCCATGCCACGCAGCACCTCGGTCATGAAACGGATATCGGCGGGGGAATCGTCAACCAGTAGAATTTTTGCCATCGGGATGCTCCTCCAGAAGTTAAGAGTCGGGGCCGAAGCCGCTGGAACAGGCCTGGAACAGGCTGCCGCGACAGTCTCAGCTCCTTATAAACGCTTAACTCAGAACTTGCACCTGAATAGGCGGACAAAAAGCGCTCCCAGAGCTGAAATTCTGGAAGTGTGTACAAACAGGTTTCAGGGGAGCGCACCCATATTCTCTCACAGCGGATTCTGGACATTCCAGAGACGCTGTACCAACGGCGAAGCCTCCAGGCTTCGCTGCACCTCTTCCACAGTCCAGGTCAGAAGACCAAGTTCAGCCAGGCTGAGGGAGTCAGCCCCAGTGCACTGAGTCGCTTCTTCAACGTCTATGACTGGGATTCAGACCGCTGCCGGGAAGAGATGCAGGACTTCCAGTGGCGCATCCTGCTGGATACAGCTCGTCACAAACGCAGACCTCGTCTGCGGCTCAGCGTGGATCTGACCACGGTGGAAAAGGTGGGAATTCAGCTGCCCTACGTCAGCGTCTACAACGGCAGGCACGGCATCCATCTGGTGGTCCTGTTCGCCGAATATGGGGAACTGAAGTTCCCCATTTCTTACCGGGTCTACCAGGGCAAGTACACCAGCACTCCCGTCACGTTAGCCCTTGACCTGCTGGAAGAGGTGCCAGACTTCGTCGGGAAACGCTTTCAGGTCTGCGTACTGGCAGACAGTGGATTCGAATCCGCTGTCTTTCTGGACGGTGTGCAGCGTCTCGGTTTCGAGTTCGTGGTGGGTGTGAGGAGTAACCGGCGCACGGATCATCCTGGACAGGTGACGGTTGCGGACTGTCCGCATGGGGGGTACGTCAACCTCGCCAACTGGCCTCTGGAAACGCTGTCTCTGGGGAGGATGGACCGTGGGGACCGCGAATTCTTCGCGGTGTCGTCTGAGCTGTTAGAGGGGGATGACATCCTGGCCGAAGGAAAACGGCGCTGGGCGCTGGAATCCTTTTTTAAGGAGGGAAAGCATCAGTTTGGGTTGGCGCAGTTCGCGCTGCGAACTGCCAGGGGTCTGGACCGCTGGATTTTGATGGTCTTCCTGGCCTTCACCCTGACCATGCTGTACCGCTCTGAGGACATGACCTTGAAAGAGGCGGCACGCCTGGCCCTCTACACCCTGTTCCCCGTAGTCAGGCTCAACCATCTTCTGAGTCAGCTCCAAAAAGAACGAGAATTTCTTCTCCAGCACGGCTATTCGCTCAGCTATGCAAGGTGCAAGTTATGAGCTTTAGAATGGGCATCCTCTCCTCACCACTGTCTTACACTTCGGCGCCCTATAAAGGAAAAGGCGCCGTCAGCGCTCTTTGGACACTTGCCCTTCATTCATTTCTGCTTAAGGGAAGAATTGCGTAGCTGTCCAGGGTCACCTATTTTTCCTGCTGGGCAGCTAAAAAATGTTGGAAATGCTGTCGGCCTTGTTCTGAGGCCTCTGTCACGACCGAGCATTTTTAGACGGCTGGTTCCGGCTCCAGAGAAAGGACAGCAGTGACCTAAAAGATGAAGCGGAAATGAAGGCGGGTTCGCCCGGTGGGTCAGGCCCGGTCGCCGCGCTACCCTGCAGTACATGGGAGAAGCCAAACGCCGCAAACAACTGGGCCTGATGCCGCAGTCCTATTCTTTTGAAGTCGTCGCTCAGCCACGTGAAGAAGGCTGGCAGCTGGAGTGGCTGCGTGCCCCCGAGAACAGCGGGCTGGCCCGCACCCTGGAAGAAGGTCTGCTGGACAGCCTGCCGAGCCCCGGTGGCTGGGCAGCCGATTACCGTACCCGCTGGGTGGCCGCCGGGCGCCCTACCGATTACCTCAACAGCGTGGACGACGTGGAAGCCATCGCTGTGCCGGAGCGGCTGCGGCTGAGCGGCGAACTGCTGACCGGGTTCGACCCCCGCTCGCTGCGGGACCGGGACGATGAGACGGCCAGCCGCTTTTTCCTGCTGGACAGTGAAGCACTGAGCGGCAACGAGAGCAGCGGCGGCCAGACGGCCCTACGCCTGCGTGAACAGGAAGTGTCGTTTGGGGGCCAGAGCTGGGAACCGCTGCCGGCCGCCGAAATGGGCGAACGCGGCCTGAAATTCCTGATGCAGCACCCCATCGCCCGTGAGCGCGGCGAACTGGAAGCGGTGTATCAGGTGACGCACCACCGCGAAGGGCTGGTCACTGTGGATCCCGAGCCGCCCGCCGAGTTGCTGGGCACCCTGGAACTGCTGGCCCTGACCCTGCACGGCCGCGACGAGGCAAGCTGGGCAGAGGCGCACCAGCAGATGATTGAGCGCACCGAGTGGGCCGACGAGGAAGGCCGGGCACTGCCGCAGGGTGTTCCCGCTGCACGCCGCCTGACCTTCGAACTGCGCCAGCGTTCGCCGCTGAATACTCCACTGACTGCCCCGGTCGGTGAATGGGGTGATCTGGCCATTTTGGTGGGCCAGGGCAGCACCGAATTCAGCCCCGACGGTGCAGTCTGGTACTCCTACGTGGACCCCAGCGCCGAGCCGACCGAGTCGGAGCTGAGTGAATTCTTTAACCAGATTCTGGACTTGGGCACCACCGAGTTCACCGTGATGGCCGATGGCCGCGTCAGCTGGGACGAGGAAGAGGTGGATGAGGAGCAGGGCAGCCGCCTGCGTGGGCAGCTGCTGGAACGCACCGGTGCCGGCGACCCGGCGCGCTGGGCCGAGTTTGCCCGCACCGCGCTGGTAGATGCCTACGAGGAAACGGCGCCTTTTCTGGCCGGGGTGCCGGCTGCCGACTTCCCGGTGCCGCTGGGCCTGAAACTGGACGTGCCGCTGGACGCCATCGAGGACGCCGAGAACCCCAACGAGCTGCTGTTCGAGTCCCAGGTGACTTTTGACGGCGATCACTGGGCCGACATCTATCTGGACGAGCTGCCCGCCGAGCTGGCGGCGCTGCGGCTCCAGAACTGAGGCGGGGCTACCGGGCATGCCGCGCGCGACCCTGGCCGACTGTGACGCCATTGCCCCGGGCTATGGCTCGCTGAGTTTCCTGGCCCTCAGTGCCCGCGAACTGGTGCGCTGGGCCGCGCCGCGCCCCGGCGAGCGCTGGCTGGATGTGGCGACCGGCACCGGCGAGGCCGCCCGCTCGCTGGCCGCGGCGGTGGGGGCGGAAGGCGCGGTGCTGGCCACCGACCTGAGCGGCGCCATGCTGGCCTCTGCCCGGTCGCCGGCCGACCCGCCGCAGCTGCGGTATGCCCAGGCGGACGGCGCCCAGCTGCCGGTACCGGATCGCAGCCAGGACGGCGTATTGTGCGCGGCTGGGTTGTTTTTCCTGCCGGATATGCCGGCCGGCCTGCAGGAGTGGCACAGGGTGCTGCGGCCCGGCGGGCAGGCAGTGTTCAGCTCATTTCGCGGGTCCCTGATGACGCCGCTTCCGGAGTTGTGGGCGGCCCAGCTGGCCCCGCTGGGCCTGAAGCCGCCGGTGCCGCCGGCCGCCCGGATCGGGTCGCTGGCGACTGCCGCCGAGCTGCTGACGGCGGCCGGCTTCGTGGACCTGCGGCTGGAAGCGCTGGACTTGCCGCTGGCGCTGGCTTCACCGCAGGAGCGCTGGGACCATATCGTGCACGGGCTGGAAGGGTTGCCGCTGCGGGGGCTGCCGCCGGAAACGGTAGAGCAACTGCGCGAAGCTCATCTGGCGGAACTGGCGCCCTATTTTGCCCCTGGCGCCGGTGCCGGCACAGAGGAAGGGCCAGCGGTGACTTTCAACGTGCCGCTGCTGCTGGCGGCGGGGCGGGCACCGGGCGGCCAGGCAGTGGCCGGGAAGCCTGATTCTTCAGATTCAGAACAGTGACCAGGTGTAGGCGGCGTACCCGGCCAGCAGCAAGGCGCCGCCCAGCTTGCCCAGGCGGGCACGGCGCCACATCAGCGCCAGCAGGGCCGCCGTGAAGGCCAGCATCACCGCGATATCGCCCTGCGTGGCTGCGACATCGACTGGCAGCGGGCGTACCAGGGCAGTCAGGCCCAGAATCGCCAGGATGTTGAAGATGTTCGAGCCGATGATGCCGCCCAGAATCAGGTCGGTTTCGTGCCGCGCCGCTGCAATCAGGCTGCTGGCCAGTTCTGGCAGGCTAGTGCCCAGCGCCAGCATGGTCAGGCCGATCACCCGCTCGGAAATTCCAAAGCCCTGGGCGATGGTGGTGGCCCCCGAAACCAGCGCCTGCGCTCCGCCCACCAGCAGGGCAACCCCCAATGCGGCGCCCAGAACGGCGCGGCCACGTGATGGGGCTGCTTCCAGTGTTTCCTCTGGGGCGGCTGCCTCCTGTGCCTCTTCTGCGCCAGCAGTCCCCGCGCGGCCCTGGCGCAGTTGCCAGACCAGATAGACCAGCAGCAGCCCGACCAGCAGGGCGCCCTCGGCCCGGCTGACACCGCCCTGCACCACCGGCCACAGCAGCAGCGATACCGCCAGCATCACCGGCAATTCGCGCGTCACCGTCTCACGGCGGCTGACCAGAGGATAGACCAGGGCGGTCAGCCCCAAAATCAGGCCGATGTTGGCGATGTTGCTGCCCACCACGTTGCCCAGCGCCATGTCGGCGGTGCCGGCCAGGCTCGATGAGAGCGTGGCGGCCAGCTCCGGGCTGGAGGTGCCGAAGGCCACCACTGTCAGCCCCACCACGTAAGGGGTCAGCCCGAAGGAGCGGGCCAGCGCCGAAGCGTTACTGACCAAGAGGTTGCCGCCGAGATACAGCAGGGCCGCGCCCAGCACCACCAGAACAAATGCCATACGCCACCCTAACGCAGCCGCATTGCCCTGCCGCAGCAGGTTAATGTTTGAGGTTTACCCGGGGCAGCCAGCGGTCCAGCCAGGGGGGCAGCCACCAGTTCCAGTGCCCGGCCAGCCGCAGCACCGCCGGCACCAGGGTCAGCCGGACCAGGGTGGCGTCCAGCAGCACGGCCGTGGCCAGCCCCAGGCCGATGCTCTTGGTCAGCACCACCCGGCCGGCAATAAAAGCGGCGAACACGATAAACATGATCAGGGCCGCCGAGGTGATGATGCGGGCGGTGCGGCCCAGAGCCTGCGCCACAGCCTCGTCGTTGTTCAGCCCGGCCTGTACCCCTTCGTGAACCCGTGAAATCAGGAAAATCTCGTAGTCCATGCTGAGGCCGAACATCACCGTGAACAGCAGCAGGGGCAGCATGGCGTCCATCACTTCACTGCCGGGCGGAAAGCCCAGCCACGCGCCCAGCGGACCCCGCTGCACTGCCGCCACCACGCCGGTCGCGGCGGCCACCGTCAGCCCGTTGAGCAGAATGCTCTTGACCGGCACCACCAGGCTGCGGAACGCCAGCAACAGCAGCACGAAAGTGGCCGCAAAGACGCTGAACATCACGGCCGGGAGTGCCCCGGTCACCTCATGGCTGAACTCGCGTTCACCGATGGGTGCGCCGCCCAGCAGCGGGGCGCCGCTCAGCGGGAGCAGTGGGCCGGCCGTCAGCGCCGCCCGCAGCTGTGGTTCCAGCCTGTCAATCTCGTCGGCGCGCAGGTAGTGGTCGGGAATCACGGTCAGGCGCAGCCAGCGGCCGTCTGCCGAAAAGGAACGCCGGTTCAGCTCGATGGCGCTTTCCAGGCCGTTCAGGGCGCTGCCGCTCCCGGCGCCGGCTGCTTGCAGGTCTGCCGCGCTCAGAAAAGGGCTGATGACCGCCTGTACTCCCGGCACGGCCCTGGCCCGCTCAGCCACCTGCCGGAACGCTTCGGCGTCCTGCGCGGGAACGTAAGGGCGTTCCAGCGGCAGCACCACCTCGAACTGCGAGAGCAGCCCCCCGGCTCCCAGCCGGCGCACATCTTCCAGCGCGTCGCGGCTTTCGATGCCGGCCGAAAGGCCCCAGGCCCCACCGTAGCCGGTCTGAATTTGCGTCACCGGCCAGGCCAGCAGCAGCAGCAGGGCAGTGCCGCCTGCGGTCCAGGCCCAGGGCCGGCGCATCACGGTCCAGGCCCAGCGCTGCCATCCGGGCGAGACTTCCGCCAGCCGGCCGGGCCGCAGCGCCCAGCGCCGGGGGCTGTTGACCCGTTCGCCCAGCAGGGTCAGCAGCGCCGGCAGCACCGTGACGGCGGTCAGCACCGTGACCAGCACAGTCAGTACCCCGCCCACGCCGATGCTCTGCACGAAGGAAATGGGCGGCACCAGCAGCCCGGCCATGGCGATCATCACGGTGGTGCCGCTCCAGACCACCGAGCGGCCGGCCGTCAGCACCGCCGTGTGCGCGGCCGCCGCGCTGCTCTGCCCCCGGCCGAGTTCCTCGCGGAAGCGGCTCACCATCAGCAGGGCGTAGTCGATGCCGGCGCCCAGGCCCAGCATCGTCACCACGCTCTGGGCAAAAGTCGCCACTTCCATCACGCCGGTCAGCAGGTACAGCAGCGCCAGCGTGACCGTGATGCTGGTCAGGCCCACCACCAGGGGCAGTCCACTGGCGACCAGTGCCCCGAACACCAGCAGCAGTACCCCGCCGATCAGGGGCAGGGCGGTCAGTTCGCTGCGCTTGGTGTCGGCTTCAGCGTAGTGGGTGAAGTCGTCGGCAATCGCCTGCCCGCCGGTTACACCGATGTCGGCTCCCTGGGCCTGCTCGAACTGATCACTGTAGCGGCGAATGGCGGCCAGCGCCTCGTCGGCGCCCTCGTACAGGGGAATCTGTGCCACCACCAGTTCGGCGCCGGGCGGCAGCTCGCTTCCTGGCGCGGCCTGCAGGCCCAGTTCGGCGCTGGAACGGACCCGCGAGACTCCCGGCAACTGCCGCAGCCCGGCCTGATAACGGTCAGCTGCCTCTGCCGGCGTCTGCGGGCCGGGTTTGAACACCAGCAGCACCGAGTTGAGCGCCTGCTCACCAAACTGCCCGCGCAGCGCGGCTGTGACGCGGGTGCTTTCGGCGTTGGGCAGTTCGCTCAGGCTGGCGCTCAGGCGGCCGGGGGCCTGCCAGGCCAGCGGCGCGGCCAGGACCAGCAAAATGGCCCAGAGGGTCAGAACCTGTTTCGGAGCGCGGGTGACCCAGTCGGCCAGTCGGTGCATGGCCGCAGTCTAGGGCGAGCGGGGCGGGGAAAAAGAGCATTCCGGTCGCTGCCCCCACCTCATGCAAAGCCGCCGGGCGCTGCGGCCTGTCTCGGCTCTGCGGCGCCCGGCGGGAAAGGGGAGGATTATTCGTTCAGGTACACGTAGCGCAGCAGCAGTAGCACGGCGATGACATACAGCACCGGGCTGACTTCGCGGCCCTTGCCGCTGAGCAGTTTCAGGCCGCAGTAGCTGATCACGCCGAAGCTGACGCCGTTGGCGATAGAAAAGGTCAGCGGCATGAACAGCAGCGTGAGAAACGCCGGCAGCGCTTCGGTGACGTCCTCCCAGTCGATGTGCTTGAGGCCTTCGAGCATCATCGAACCCACCAGAATCAGGGCCGGGGCAGTGGCGGCGCCCGGAATGGCGGCGGCCAGCGGCCACAGGAAAGTGGCCAGCAGGAACAGCACGGCCACCGTGACCGCCACCAGGCCGGTGCGCCCGCCTTCTTCGATGCCGCTGGCACTTTCGATAAAGGCGGTGGTGGTCGAAGTGCCCATCACGGCGCCGAACATGGCGGCCAGGCCGTCGCTGGCAAACAGGCGCCGGGCGCGCGGCAGTTGCCGGCCTTCTTGCATGTATCCGGCCCGCTGCGCCAGGCCGGTCAGGGTGCCGGTGGCGTCGAAAAAGTCCACGAAGAAGAACGTGAAAATCACGCTCAGGGCGCCCAGGCTGAGAGCACCGGGAATATCCAGCTTGCCCACCAGGTCACCCGGCCAGACCGGCGCGGAGATGATGCCGGCCACACTGCCGGTCAGGCCAGGAAACGCCTGCAGGGCGCCGTCCGGGCCGCCCGCGTACACTTGCGCGCCGGTCACGATGGCCAGCACGGTGGTGGCCAGAATGCCCCACAGCACGGCGGCGGTCACGCGGCGGGCCATCAGCGCCCCCGACACCACCAGCCCGAACAGCGCCAGCCACACCGGGGCGGCCGTCAGCTGCCCCAGGCTCAGCAGCGTGGCGTCGTTGCCCACCACGATGCCGGCATTTTTCAGGCCTACAAAGGCCAGAAAGGCCCCGATGCCGCCGGTAATGGCCAGCTTGAGCGAAGTGGGAATGGCGTCCACGATGGCCTGCCGGGCCCCCAGTAGGCTCAGCAGCACGAACAGGGCTCCGGAAATAAACACGGCGCCCAGGGCGGTCTGCCACGGCAAGCCCATGCCCAGCACCACGGTATAGGTAAAAAAAGCGTTCAGGCCCATGCTGGGCGCCTGCGCTAAGGGATAGCGGGCCACCAGCCCCATCACTGCCGAGCCGAAGGCCGCCGAGATGGCGGTGACCATCAGCAGCTGCACGAAGGCGTTGGGCACGTCAATGGCCGCCGAGAGAATCTGCGGGTTCACAAAAAGCACGTAGCTCATCGTGAGGAAAGTGGTCAGGCCAGCCCGCAGCTCGCGGCCGACGGTGGTGCCGCTTTCGGTCAGCCCGAAATAGCGGTCCAGCCAGGAGCGCTGGCGAAAAGGAATATTGGTCATGGGTCTCCTTGGAGGATGGTGGGCCAGGCCTCCACTGGCAGGCTTTCTGACGCCGGAAAGGTCACGGTGAGAAGAGCCCCGAAAAGCCCGTGACCGGTCAGAACAGACGGAAAAAAAGGCCAGCAGGCGGCGCCGCGGCCTTAAGCGAACCTCCATGTTCTAGCTCATTTTCCGGCGGTGGCTCCAGTGCGTGCCCAGCGCGGGGACAGCTGGCAAGCAGAAGAAGAAGGTCAGGCCCCAAGTTCCGGACAGGGCCTGACCTTCTCTGAACTGTGGTAAGAACCGGGGCTCAGTCGTCGCCCGGCTGAGTAGCTGGTGCCTGAGCGGCTGGGGCCGGCTGGGGCCGGCTGCGGCCCGCTGCGGCGGCTGACCAGCGACAGTTCCGGGAGCAGCAGACTGACCAGGAAGGTGCCGGCCAGCAGCAGGCCGGCCCACCAGAACACCTGCGAGAGTGCCAATGACATCACGCCGCGGGCGGCAGTCAGCACCGGCTCCAGCAGTGCGGCCTGCCCGCTGCCGCCCAGGTCACGGGTCAGCGCGGCGATGGCGCTGGGGTTACTCAACAGATTGGGGTTGGCGACTTCCGCCTGCACGGCGCGGGGTAGCGCTGCCACTTCCGGCGGCAGTCGCTGTGCCAGATGCTGGCCCACGTAGGAGGCCACCAGCGAGCCGTAGAGGCTGACCGCCAGCGTGCTGCCGATCTGGCGGTAGAACTGCAGCGACCCGGTGGCGCTGCCCACCTGGCTCGGCGGGGCCGCCACCTGTACGGCCAGGGTCAGCTGCGCGTTGATTCCGCCTAATCCCAGGCCCAGCAGCACCATCAGCCCCACGGCCTGCCACATCGGGGTGCTCAGGCTCAGGCCGGTGCAGAGCAGCATGGCGGCGGCGGCAACCAGGGCCCCCAGCAGGATGACCGGCTTGTAGCGCCCGTGCCGGCTGACCCAGCGTCCGCCCAGCGTGCTGGAAACCACCATGCCCACCATCAGCGGGGCCAGCGCCAGCCCGCTGAACGTGGCGCTGGTGCCCTGCACGCCCTGCATATACAGCGGCAGATACATGATGGCCGCGAACATGCCCCCGCTGGTCAGAAAGCCGGCCAGAGCGCCCAGCGCCACCGTGCGGATTTTAAGCAGCCGCAGGTCCACGATGGGCCGCGCTGCCCGCAGCGAGTGCCAGGCGTAGGCGCCGCCGCTCACGAGGGTCAGGGCCAGCAGGCCCAGGGTCTGGGGGCTGGTCCACTCGTATTTCACGCCGCCCCACGACATCGCCAGGGTCAGGGCGGTCACAGCGGCGCTCAGCAGGGCGACGCCGGGCAGGTCCAACCCGGCGCCGGCGCCGGGGTTATTGGCCGGCAGCCGGAAATAACGCCAGATGAAATAGCCGGCCAGCAGCGCAAACGGCAGGTTGACCGAGAACACCCAGCGCCAGCCCACATGGTCGGTCAGAAAGCCGCCTACCAGTGGCCCCACCACCGAGCTGACCCCCCACACCGCGCCGGTGTAGCCCTGGTATTTCCCGCGTTCCAGCGGCGTGAAGATGTCGGCAATCGCCGTAAAGGCCATCGCCATCAGGGCGCCGCCGCCTACCGCCTGCACCGCCCGCAGCGCGATCAATCCGGTCATGTCCTGCACAAAAGCCAGCGCCGTACTGGCCAACGCGAACACCACGATGCCGAACAGCAGAATCGGCCGCCGCCCCATCCGGTCACTCAGGGTGCCGGCCACCGGAATGGCGATGGTGCTGACCAGCGAGTAGGCGGTAAAAGCCCAGGCGTACAGCTCGAAGCCGCCCAGGTCTGCCACGATGCGCGGCATGGCGCTGCCCACCACCGTCATGTTGATAGAAGCCAGGAACAGCACCGTCAGGATGCCGGCAAAGGCCAGTAGTTTCTCGCGCTGGGTCAGGGCCGCGCTGGCGGGCGCACTCATTTCTGCGCCTCACAGGCGCCCCAGGCCGGCCGGGCGGAGATACGGAAAAGTCCCCAGCACGGAGCGGGCAAAGCAGCACTCATGAACAGAACTATTTCAGCTGCGCCGCACGGTCACAAGGGGAATGCGGGAGGAGCTTTGCAGTTTTGGGCGCCATGTCAGTTCATCAAACCGTTAGGCTGGAAAGTATGAGTGCCCCTGACCCCCAGCGTGGGGCTTCCGCAGCTGGCAGCCCGGACGGCCCTTTCCTGTTCCCGCGCCCCGTGCGGCCTTTCGCCATTGCCGCCGGCCTGGTGCTGACCGCCCTGGGCATCGCCGGCGCCATCTTGCCGCTGATGCCGGGCACCGGGTTTCTGGTGCTGGCGGCCTGGCTGTTCGCCGGCTCCAGCCCCCGCTTCGAGCGCTGGCTGCTGGACCTGCCGGTGGTGGGTCAGCTGGTGCGGGACTTTCGCAGCGGTGCCGGCATGACCCTGCGGGCCAAGTGGGTCACCTGTCTGACCATCCTGCTGGCAGTCGGCCTCAGCGTGGGGCGGATTCCGGTGCTGATTGGTCAGGTCGCCTGGGTTCTGATTGGTCTGTTCGGCGTGTGGTACATCGCCCGCCGGGTCCGCACCAAGCCGCTCTCCGAGGTCTGAAATCGGGCCGGGGGCCAGGGCCGGCCCCGCCTGGCGTTACTCGGTTCTGGAACCGGCGTGGCTCTGCGCCGCGCCGACCGACACCGCTTTCACATTCACGAATTCCAGAATGCCCTCGCGGCCCAGTTCGCGCCCGAACCCGCTGGCCTTGACGCCGCCGAACGGCAGCCGTGGGTCCGACACCGTGACCGAATTCAGGAAGGTGGCGCCGGCTTCCAGGTCCTGGATAAAGCGTTCCTGCTCGGCCGGGTCGTTCGTCCAGGCGCTGCTGCTCAGGCCAAAGCGGGTGGCGTTGGCCAGCGTGATGGCTTCGTCAATGTCGGCAATTTGGTACAGGCTGGCGACCGGGCCGAAAGTTTCTTCGGACCAGACGGCCATTTTGGGGCTCAGGTTTTCCAGCACGGTGGCGGGGTAAGCGTACCCGCTGCCCTGCGGCACCTCGCCGCCCAGCAGCAGCCGGGCGCCCTTGCTGACGGCGTCCTGGACCTGCGCGTGCAGGTCGTCACGAATCTGGGCGGTGGCCAGCGGGCCGATATCGGTCTGCTCATTTATCGGGTCACCCATTTTCAGTTCCCGCATGGCCGCCACGAAGCGGTCACGGAACGCCCCGTAAATGTCCTGATGCACCAAAAAGCGCTTGGCCGCGATGCAGCTCTGGCCGTTGTTGATGGTGCGGGCGCTGACGGCGCTGCGGACAGCTTCGTCCAGGTCGGCGCTGGGCATCACGATAAAGGGGTCGGAGCCGCCCAGCTCCATCAGGGCCGGCTTCAGCGTGTCGCCGGCGGTGCTGGAGACTGCCCGCCCCGCGCCTTCCGAGCCGGTCAGGCTGACGGCCTTGACCCGGTCGTCGCGCAGCACCGCTTCCACATCGCGGCTGCCGATCAAGAGGGTCTGGAAGGCACCCTGCGGCAGCCCGGCGTCGCGGAAGATCTCCTCAATCGCCACGGCGCAGCCGGGCACGTTGCTGGCATGCTTGAGCAGCGTCGTGTTGCCGGCCATCAGGGTGGGCGCGGCAAAGCGGAACACCTGCCAGAAGGGGAAATTCCAGGGCATCACCGCCAGAATTACGCCCAGCGGCAGGTAGCGCACCTCGGCACGCTCGGCGTCGGTCTGCGCTGGCTGCGTGGCCAGAAAGTCCTCGGCGTGCTCGGCATAGTAGCGGCAGACTCGGGCGCACTTCTGCACCTCCTGGCGGGCCGATTCCAGCGTCTTGCCCATCTCGTTGGTCGCCAGCTGGGCCAGGCTTTCCTGGCGTTCTTCCAACAGGTCGGCGGCGCGGTTCAGCCAGCCGGCCCGCTCGGCAAAGCTGGTGCGGCGGTAGCTCTGAAAAGTCTGGTGGGCACGGGCAATGGCGGCCTGGGTCTGCTCGGCAGAGAGCGTGGCGTACTCACGCAGCTTTTCGCCGGTGTGGGGGTTGATGGCGGTCATGGTCATAGCGGCCATGATAGTCGCCTCTCTCCGGGCGCCGCCGCAGGGCATGTGACGTTTGCGCGCTTTTTTTGCTGCATTTTCCCCGAATGACGCTGCAGGCTGGTCCTCGGCTCAGTGCGGCGCATCCTCGGCCCAGAGTGCTTGCATTTCGGGGCTGCGTTCCAGCAGTTCTGCCAGCGTGCCCTGGTCGGCCACCCGGCCCGCTTGCAGCACCACCACCCAGTCGGCGCGGCTCAGCGCAGCGCGGCGGTGCGATACCACCAAGCAGGTGGCGTCCAGCTCGCGGCCCAGGGCGTCCCACAGGGCGCTCTCGGTGCGGGCGTCCAGCGCGCTGGAGACGTCGTCGAACACCAGCAGGTCGGCGTCGCGGGCCAGCATCCGGGCCACCGCCGCGCGCTGAATCTGTCCGCCGCTCAGCTTGACGCCGCGGGCGCCCACCGGGGTGTCCAGCCCGCCGCCCAGCTGCGCCAAGTCGGTGTCCAGCTGCGCCAGCCGCACTGCCCGGTTCAGCGCCGCTTCGTCCGCGCCGCTCAGTACGTTTTCGCGCAGGGTATCGGAAAAGAGGCCCGGCAGCTGTGCCGTGTAGCTGGAGCGCGGCGGCACGAAGAAACTGGCCGGGTCGCTGACCTGCTCCCCGTTCCAGAGAATCTCGCCGCTCTGGTGTGGCAGCAGCCCCAGCAGCGCCCGCACCAGGGTGCTTTTGCCGCTGCCGATTCGGCCGGTCACCACCACGAACTGCCCCCGGCGCACGGTCAGGTTCACGTCCTGCACGCCGCCGCTGCCGCCATACTGGGCGGTCAGCCCGCGCACTTCCAGCTCGCGCAGCGGCTCGGCGGCCGGGGCTGGGGCGGGGGCCGGCAGCGCCTCGCCGCGCAGGTACAGCGGGGCGTGCCGGGCCGGCTCGAAGGGGCCAGCGTCGGTCAGCAGGCGGTTCATGCGCTCGAAGGCCACGCCGGTGCGGCGGTGGGTGGCGATCCAGTCCCCGAAAAATCCCAAGGTGCCGGTCAGCCGCGGCAGCAGCCCGATAAACAGCACGAAATCGGCCACCACCATCTGTCCGCCGGTCACCAGCCGGGCGCCCAGCAGCAGCACCAGCCCGGTCGCCAGAAAGACCATGTTGGTGTTCACGCCGCGGATCAGCTCGGTCAGCAGCACGTCCTTAAGGGCCGCATCCTGCCGGATGTCGCCCAGTGCTTCGAGGTGCGCCACCATCTGCCGCTCGCGGCCGGCCAGCTTCACGGCTCCTACGGCGCCGAAAGTTTCCCCGATAAAGTCGGTCACCCGGGCGGTGGCCTCGCGCATCCGGCGGCGGTAGGTGCGGATCCGCGGCGAGAGGCGGCTCACCACGGCAATCATCAGGAACAGCGGCGCCACCACCACCACTGTCAGCCGCAGGTCCACCCGCGCCATCAGGCCGACGGCGACCAGCACGAGCAGTGCCATGCCGAACCCGTCCACCCAGGCTTCGATGTAGGCGTTCACGTCTTCCACATCGTCGCGGAAGCGGCTGACTGCTTCGGCCGGGGTGTCGGGCAGGGCGCGGGTGCCGCTGGCGGTCAACAGGTAGTTCAGCAGATTGCGGCGCAGCAGCGCGCCGGTGGTGGCCGTCAGCTCGATAAATTTCAGGAACGCCGCGTAAAACAGCCCGAAGCGCAGCAGCCGCACCGCCGCAAAGGCCGCCAGTGCCAGCCACACGGCGCCCAGCTGCGCGCCGGGACCGGGCGTGACCGCTTCCAGCTGCCGGAACAGCTCGCTGATCAGCCAGGCCAGCGCGGCCGGCGTCAGGTACACGCTGGCCCACAGCGCCAGATTGGTCAAAAACAGCAGCGGATTGTAGGCGATGATGCGCCGCGCCAGAGCAAAAGTCTGGGCGCCGTCCACCTGATGCGGGTTGGAACTGCTGGAAGTCGTGGTCATGGGTGGGGTCCTCACGGGAAAGTGATGCAGAGAAAAAGGCTTGAGACAGAAAAGAGTGCGCAAACAGGGAGAGCTGGGAAGAAGCGGTTACACCAGCAGTTCTTCCATCAGCTCCTCGGCGCTGCCTTCCGCCGCGCCGGCCGAGGCCCGCAGCAGCGCCGCGTACTGTGAGCGTGGGTTGGCGGCCAGGGCCGCGCGCTCACCGAACTCCAGCACCTCGCCGGCGCCCAGCACCAGAATCCGGTCGGCGCGGGCCACCGTTTCCAGCCGGTGCGCGATCACGATGGCAGTGCGCCCGCTCAGCAGCCGGTTCATGGCGGCCGTCAGGGTGGCCTCGGTGGCGGGGTCCAGGCGGCTGCTGGGCTCGTCCAGAATCACCACCGTGGGCCGTTGCAGCAGCACCCGGGCAAAAGCCAGCAGCTGTGACTGCCCGGCACTCAGGCTGCCGGTGGGCAGCGGGGTGTGGACGCCGTTTTCCAGCCCGCCCAGCCACTCGTCCAGGCCCACTTCCTGGAGGGCGGCGGCCACCTCCGCGTCGGGCACGCTGGGGTCAAAGAAGGTGAGGTTGTCGCGCACACTTGCCTGAAAAACTGCACGTCCTGGCTGACCACCGCCACCCGTTCGCGCAGGTTGGGCAGGGCAATGTCAGTGGTCGGCAGGTTGCCCAGCCGCACCTCGCCGCCGCTGGGGTCGTACAGCCTGGAGACCAGCCGGGTCAGGGTGGTCTTGCCGCTGCCGGTGCGGCCCAGCAGCCCCAGCGTCTGCCCGGCCGGCAGGGTAAAGGACACGTCTTTCAGCACCCGCTCACCCTCCGGCGAGTAGCGGAAATCCACCCGGTCAAAGGTCAGTTCCGGGGCGCCGGCGGGCAGCTCCTGGGTGCCGCTGACCAGCTCCGAGCGCAGCGCCAGCAGCTCCCCGATGCGGCTGAGGCTGGCCCCGGCTTTTTGCAGGTCCTGTAGTTGCTGGCTGAGCTGATCGATGGGGTCTTCCACCATGCTCATGTACGAGTACAGCAAAAAAGCCGTGCCCAGGCTGATGGTGCCGGCGGCGTAGAGGCCAGCGGCGGCGGCCAGAATCGCCACGTAGCCGGCGGCGAACAGTCCCATGCTCAGCTGCCAGACGATGGCCCGCGCTTTCCACGACGCCAGAAAATTCCGGAAAAAGCTGCGCTGCACGCCCAGAAAACCGCGCAGGTGATGCTCGCCGGCGCCCAGCGAACGCACGTCGTCCAGGCCGGCCAGCCGCTCTTCCACGTAGCCGTACAGCTGCGCGCTGCTCTCGCGCTCGCGCCGGGTAGGTTCGATGCCGTTCTTGCGGACCAGATTCATGGCCCAGAGGGTCAGCGCCGCAAAGAGGGTCACACCCAGCCCGGTCCAGGCGTTGACCCGCCAGAACATCACCAGCGCGCCCAGCAGCAGCAGCCCGGCGCCGAATACCCGCACCGCGAACTGCGAGAAGAAGTTGCTCAGCGCGGTCACGTCGCCGTCAATGCGCTCGATCAGTTCGCCGGGGGTGCGTTCCTTGTGCTCGGCCATGTCCAGGCTCAGCAGGTGCCCGGTCAGGTCGGCACGCAGGCGGTTGGTGGCCTGCCAGCCCACCCGGGCGCCCAGGTAGGTGGCGGCCGCGTTCATCAGCTGCACGCCCACCGCAAAGGCGATATAGGTGAGGGCCAGTCGGGTCAGCACCCTGAGGTCGGCCTCCGCCCCCAGCCGGGCATCGTCCACAAAGCGGGCCAGCAGCTGCGGCAGCATCAGGTTCAGGGCGGTGGCCCCCAGCAGCAGCGCGGCCAGGGCCAGCACCCACCACTTCAGCGGGGCCAGGTAGCGGCCCAGCACGGCCAGGGTGCGCCCGGAGGACGACCGTGCCGGGGCGCTGCCCGCAGCAGAATGAGAAGCGGAAGTGGTCATGCTGCCCAGCCTAGAGGATGGGCCAGCGCGGCAGCATGGGCCAGATGGCGTAGTGCAGAGCTGGCGGATGTAGTGCAGAGCTGGTGGGATCAGGTGTTCAGTTCAGGTGGTCGCAGCAGCTTCCAGCGCCGTCACGGCGGCCCGGCGTGCCTGAATCCGGCTTTCCAGCAGCACATAAAGCCCGGCCGAGGCGAAGCCCAGCCCCGAGAGCACGTACCACATCGGCGCGGCGCCGGCCCGCTCCAGCAGCGCTGCGCCCAGCAGCGGGGCCAGCAAGCCTGCCAGCCCGCTCATACTGCCCACCAGCCCGATGTACCGCCCGCGCTGCTCGGGGCGGCCCAGTTCACTGACCACCGTCTTGGAAATGGAGTAGGCCACGATCTCGCCCACCGTCCAGACCACCACCGCCAGCATGTGCGCCGGCAGCGTGGTGGCAAAAGCGTGTCCCAGGAAACCCAGCCCCAGCAGCGCCGCTCCGATAGGTTGCCAGCGCGGGTGGTTGTCCCGGGCAATCAGGTGTCCCAGCGGCAGGCCCAGCAGCACCACCAGCACTCCGTTGACCGCCACCACCTGCCCGTACTGCGCAGGGCTGTAGCCAGCCTGCGCGAACACCAGCGCCAGCAACTTGTAGCCCTGATAGGTCAGGGAGTAGAGCAAGGTTGCCAGGCAGAACTGCCACAGCAGCCGGTCGCGGGGCAGCAGGCCGCGCCTTCCCGCTTGTCCTGGCCCGCCCAAGCGGCGTTCCGGCCGCCGGTTGGGAAAGCGCAGGGTGAGCAGCAGGGCATAGATAAACATGGCCGCCGCATCCAGCCAGAACACCAGCCGGAACGAGAACCCCGCCAGCCAGCCGCCCAGCACCGGCGCCACCGATGCCCCCACGTTGACCGCCCAGTACAGCAGGTTATAGGCGCGGGTGCGTTGCTCGCCCTGGGTCAGCCCCGCCACGGCGCTGCTGACTGCCGGCTTGTACAGCGACTGAAACAGCGCGAAGGCCAGCACCCCGGCAAACAGACTCCCGAACGAGCGGGCCTGGGCCAGCAGCAACAGCATCAGCCCGCCGCCGGCCAGCGAGAGGCGCATGGTCACGGCGGTGCCGAAGCGATCACTCAGTGCTCCGCCCAGCGGCTCCGACACAAAGCGGCCGATGCCCATCGCGCTGAGAATCAGGCCCACCTGCCCCAGGCTCAGGCCCCGCTCGGCACTCAGGTAAAAGCCCAGCAGCGGCACCACGAATTCGCCTATGCGGTTGATCAGGGTGCCGACCCACACCACCCAGAAAGCCGGTGGATAGGTCCCGTACAGTCGGCGCCAGGCGGGAAGGGGAGCAGATACGGGCGGGGAAGAGGGCACGCTGCCTATCATGCCGCGTGTCTGGCCCCGGTACGGCAGTACAGAGCCAGGGACATGGCGTAGCTCAGGCCAGCGGCTGGCGCCGGCCGCGGGTTTGCCACAGGCCGTACAGCACGCCGCCCAGCAGCAGCGCCAGCGTAACCCCCAGGCTGACTCCGGCGTCCACCTTGCCGAAAAACTGCGCGTACACGATCTTGCCGCCAATAAAGACCAGCACCAGCGACAGGGCAGTCTTGAGCGCCTCGAAGCGGTGCAGCAGGGCCTCCAGCGCGAAGTACAGCGCCCGCAGCCCCAGCACCGCGAAGATGTTGGAGGTATAGACCAAGAAAGGGTCTTTGGTAATGGCGAAAATGGCCGGGATGCTGTCCACCGCAAAGACCAGGTCGGCGGCTTCCACCGTGATCAGTGCCACCAGCAGCGGGGTGGCGTGCCGCCGAAGGCGTCCGGCCGCGTCTGGCAGCCGCACCATGAATCGGTCCCCGTGCAGCTGCGGCGTGATGGGCAGCAGGCGCCCCAGCGCCCGGATCAGGGGGTGACGGGCCGGGTCGGGGGCCTGTTCCTCCGCGTCCCGGTTCAGCAGCATCCGCACGCCGCTGTAGATCAGGAAAGCGGCGAAAACCCACATCACCCACTCGAACTGCGTGACCAGCGCCGCGCCCAGCCCGATCATGGCGGCCCGCAGCACCAGCACGCCCAGAATGCCCCAGAACAGCACCCGGTGCTGGTACTGACGCGGAATCGCCAGCGCCCCGAAAATCATGCTGATCACGAACACGTTGTCCAGCGCGAGGGCCTTTTCCAGCGCGAAGCCGGTGAAGTATTCCAGCCCGCTCTGGGCGCCCAGGGTCAGCCAGACCCAGCCGCCGAAAGCCTCCGCCGCCGCAATATAAAACAGGCTCAGCAGCAGGCTCCGGCGCACGCCGATTTCGCCGTTCCCGCCGCGCCGCCGGCCCAGTACGCCCAGGTCGAAGGCCAGCAGCGCCGCCACCGTTCCGACAAAAACCAGCCACATCCATGCCGGCTGTCCCAGCCATACTCCGCCTAGCACATTGCTCAGGTCCATGCTTTTACCTCCCCACCGCGCCGCAGGTGCGGAGGGGCCAGACCACCCCAAAAAAAGGCGCCTGGACAGCCTCCGCTCTGCGTGCGGTGGTCTGTCCAGGTCTCGCTTTTGCTGCTGCCGGGCCGGCCGGGAGTTTCTCCCGGCGTATTGACGGCTCCGGAGCGCCCGCTTACGGGCCGCTACTCCCCCAGATGTCGGTGGATTTTAGCATGCCGGGACAGACGGCGCGGGCCAGGCTCGCCTTAAGAAAAAGCGCTGATAGCCTGGGCGGGCGGCTTCCCGCGCCTGCGGCCAGAGGCCAGGAAAACTGCTGCGGCATCCCCTGACCGCGCCGGCGGCTGCCTATACTCCTTGTCATGACTTCGTCTGGCCCGGCTTTTCTCCGCCCCGAATTTCTGGAGCGATTGCTGCAGCATCACCGCGAGGGTGGCCGTTACCCCCCCAGCGAGTGGATGGTGGAGTGGGCCGAGGGCCTGCTTTACACCCTCTTTCCCGAGCAGACCGGGCGCTGCATCGACAACACCGACTGCCTGCGGGCCGAACTGATTCGCCTGGAAGCGACCCTGGCCCGCACCCTCACGCCGCTGGGCCATGAATTGCCGCAGCCGGCCCACGCCCTGGCCGCCGAGTTCATGGCAGGGGTGCCGGAGCTGTACGCCCGGCTGGTGGACGACGCCCACGCCATGTGGGAGGGCGACCCGGCCGCCCGCAGCCACTACGAGGTGATCCGTGCCTACCCGGGCTTTTATGCTGCGGCGCTTTACCGCATCGCTCACCGCCTGCACCGCCTGGGCGTGCCGATGCTGCCCCGCCTGATTACCGAGCGGGCCCACGGCCGCACCGGCATCGACATTCATCCGGGCGCAGAAATCGGCGAGCGCTTCTGCATTGACCACGGCACCGGCATCGTGGTGGGCGAAACGGCCCAGCTGGGCAACAACGTCAAGTTGTACCAGGGCGTGACCCTGGGCGCCCTGAGTGTCGAGAAGGACATGGCCGGCACCAAGCGGCACCCCACCATCGAGGACAATGTGGTGATTTATGCTGGGGCCACCATTCTGGGCGGCCAGACGGTGATCGGGGCCGGCAGCGTGATCGGCGGCAATGTCTGGATTACCCGCAGTGTGGCTCCCGGCGCCAAGGTGTACTACCGCGGCGAACTGGACCTGCGGCTGGGCTGAGTCTGGGGGCAGGACCGAACCCGGGTTCGTCTCAGCTCGCATTTGGCCGGCCCGGCCCTGCTCTACACTGCCGCACATGACTGACCAAGCACCCGGCTCTCAACCCGCTCTGTACTCCTCGGCCCTGGACCTGATCGGCAACACGCCGCTGGTCAAGCTGCATAGTCTCAGCACCGATCTGGTAGATGTCTACGGCAAGATGGAAGGGCAGAACCCCGGCGGCAGCGTCAAGGACCGCGCGGCCCGTGCCATGATTGAGGGGCTGCTGGAACGCGGCGAACTCCAGCCGGGCGTGCGCCTGATCGAAGCGACCAGCGGCAACACCGGCATTGCCCTGGCCATGCTGGCGCGGCTCAATGACCTCGACATCGAACTGGTGATGCCCGAGAACTCCACTGTCGAGCGGGTACAGACCATGCGCGCATACGGCGCCACCGTCACCCTGACGCCGGCAGACGGCGGCATGGAAGCGGCCATCGACTACATGCGCGCCGAGGTGGCGGCCGGCCATGCCCAGATGCTCAACCAGTTCGGCAACCCGGACAACCCCCGCGCCCACTATGAAACCACCGGCCCCGAAATCTGGCGCGACACTGCCGGTCAGGTCACCCATTTCGTGTCCAGCATGGGCACCACCGGCACCATCATGGGGGTGTCGCGTTACCTCAAGGAACAGAACCCGGGCGTGCAGATCGTGGGCGTGCAGCCCACCGAGGGCGCCAACATTCCCGGCATTCGCCGCTGGCCCGAAGCTTACCTGCCCGCCAACTACGAACCTGAGCGGGTGGACCGGGTCATCGATGTGAGCGAAGCCGATGCCCGCGCCATGACCCGCGCCCTGGCCCGCGAAGAAACCGTCTTTGCCGGCATGAGCAGTGGGGGCGCCGCGCACGCCGCCGCGCAGCTGGCCCGCGAACTGACCGCGGCCGGCCAGCGCGGCCTGATCGTGTCGATTGTCTGTGACCGGGGTGACCGCTACCTGTCGTCGGACCTGTTTGCTTAAAGCCGCCCGGTGAGCGGGCCGAGGCAGTCGCCAGACGGCGCCCTTGCCTCCCTCTTGGCCCGCTATCATGCTGGGCGTGATTGTTGCCGTCGGCCATGACCTGATCGAGCTGGCCCGCATCCGTGGCCTGCTGGAGCGCGAGCCGCAGCGCTTCCGCCGCCTTTTTGCTCCCGCCGAGCTGGAGTACGCCCTAGCGCAGCGCGATCCGGTGCCCTCGCTGGCGGCCCGTTTTGCGGCCAAAGAGGCTTTTCAGAAGGTCTGGCCGCGGCCTTTTGGCTGGCAGGAAGTCTGGGTAGAACGTGCCCTGACGCCCGGCGGCCCCTTTGAGCGTGCTGCGCCCCAGCTGCATTTCGTACCGCACATTGCGGCCGAGATGGCGGAACGGCGCTGGCGCGCCCATCTCAGCCTGACCCATAGCCGCGAACACGCTTCGGCGGTGGTGGTCCTTGAAGCCCTGCCCGATGCCTAAGCGACGGTTCAGATGGTGCTCATCTTTCTTCTCATGAGTTGCCCCCAGCGATAAAAAGGACTAAGTTGACCCTAGACCTACAGGGTCATTTATCACAAAGCGCAGCTGGCCGGGGCCTGTTCTCGCCGGCTTCACTTAACCTGAGGAGAGACGCAATGGATCAAGCAAAATCATCGGTCTGGAAGATCGTGGCAGCTCTGGCCGCACTGTTCGTGATTGTCACGGCGCTGCTGCTGGGCTTTGCGCGCACCACACCGGACCGGGAAATGGCCCGGGCCACCCAGGCGGCCAATGGCCGCAGCGCCCAAACGACGTCTGAAACCAGCACCACGACCAACAAGTCGGCGGCGACGGCTTCTTCACAGTCTGCCGATAACAATGCTGCCGGTACCCAAAAGGGCACCAGCGGTCAGGACAGCGGCGTGCAGGCCGGAACCACGCCGGCCGGCTCCAAGGACGGCGCTGGCAACCAGGCCCCCGACGCTGCCAGCGTGACTGCCGACAACAACGGCGAACAGGTGGTGCAGCACATCTTTGATGCCACTGAGGGTGCCGACGTGTTTGCCCAGGCCTGCCAGGCTTGCCACATGCCCGGCGGTGTAGGCGTCAAGGCCACCGACGGCGCGGGCCAGAAGAACTACCCGGCGCTGGCCAACAACCCGAACCTGCAAAGCCCGCAGTACCCGTTGACTTTTATCCTCAACGGTGTGGGCGGAATGCCCAGCTTCGCGGCCGACCTGACCAACGAGCAGATTGCCAGCGTGGTGAACTACCTGCGCCACGACCTGAACAAATATGACGGCGACACCAAGCCGGAAGATGTCGAGCAGATGCGGTCCAAAGGCCCAGTCAAGGCTCTGGGAGGAGGAGCAGGATGACAGACGAACATAGCGGCGTGACTCGCCGGCGCTTTATTGAAATGATGGGTGCCGTAGGCGGCACCTCGGCGGCTTACTTCGCCATGACCTCGCTGGGGATGGCCCAGAGTGCTCAGGGCACCGAAGATGCCGTGCCGGACCTGCAGGGCAGTGGCAAGGGCAAGAGCGTGCTGATTCTGGGCGGTGGCCTGGCCGGCATGTCCTCGGCCTACGAGCTGAAAAAGTTGGGCTATGACATCACCATTCTGGAGTACAACGACCGTGCCGGTGGCCGCTGCTGGACACTGCGTGGCGGCGACACCTTCACCGAGTTGGGCGGCGAAACCCAGACGGTGAAGTTCCGCGAAGGTAACTACCTGAACCCTGGCCCCTGGCGTATTCCTTACCACCACCGTACCTACATGCACTACGCCCGTGAATTTGCGGTGCCGCTGGAAGCATTTATCCAGGTGAACGAGAACGCTTACGTTCACCGCAAGGACACCAAGAAGAAGTACCGCATCCGCGAGGTGCGCTCCGACTTCTACGGCTACACGGCTGAACTGCTGGCCAAGTCCATCAAAAAAGGCGCGCTGGATCAGGACATGACTCCTGAAGACCGTGACATGATGACCGAAGCCATGAGCGAGTGGGGCGCCCTGGACGATGCCAACAAGTACGTCAAGGGCATGATCTCCAGCGCCCGACGCGGTTACAACGTCGACCCGGCTTCGCGCCTGCAGCCCGGGGAACCCAGCGACCCGATTCCTTTTCAGGAGCTGATGAAGGACAAATACTGGACCAGCCTGATTCAGGGTCTGGTCTACGAACACCAGCAGGCGATTTTCCAGCCGGTCGGCGGGATGGACCAGATGGCCCGCGCCTTTGAAAAGCGCACCCGCGACATGATCGTCTACAACGCCAAGGTCAAGTCGATCACGGTAGGCGACAATGAAGTCACCGCTGTCTATACCGACCACGACGGCAATAACGAGAAGAGCGTCAAAGCTGATTACTGCATCTGCAGCATCCCGCTGCCAGTGCTCTCACAGATCGATTTCAAGGCCGATCCGGATCTGGTACAGGCCAGCAAGAAGGTTGCTTACGACGCTTCTTTCAAGGCCGGCATCGAGTCTCGCCGCTTCTGGGAAACCGAAGAAGGCATTTACGGCGGTATTTCCTATACCGACCAGAAAATCGAACTGGTGTCTTACCCCAACGGTGGCCGCAACCGTGACAACACCGGCGTGCTGCTGGCGGCCTATCAGTATGGTCCGACCGGGATTCAATACACCGGAATGAGCCCCGATAAGCGCCTGGCTGAAGTGCGCAAGCAGGTGGCACAGATTCACCCGCAGATCGACAAGGAATTTATCAGCGGTGTGAGTGTGGGCTGGCACCGGGTGCCCTGGGTTCTGGGTTGTGCCTCGTCCTATACCGACGAACAGCGCCAGACCATCTACAGGACCCTCTCGGCTCGCCACGGCCGCATCATCCTGGCCGGCGAACAGATCAGCTACTGGCCCGGCTGGCAGGAAGGCGCGCTGCTTTCCGCCATGACTGCTGTGAAGGAAATTCACAGCGCGGCTCAGGCAGGCTAAGCTCTTTATTCAACTTCACTCCAGCTCAGGTCCTTCCGGGCCTGGGCTTTTTCAGGTTTGCTTGCTGAATACTCTTTAAGCAACAAATAGCGCGGCCTGCGGTAATGCGGGCCACGCTGTTTGCCTGAGGAGAAATATCCGGGTTTTACTGCACAGTCAGGGTGAAAGAGCCGCTGCCCGAGTAAGCGTAGACTTCATAGCGGTAGGTGCCGCTGGGCACGCTGGTGCTGATCTTTTCGGAGGAACCGGCGTTTTCGCTGGAGGCCACGTCCGTCCAGGTGCTGCCGTTCCAGCGCTGCAGGTAGAGGTCAAAGTCGGTGCCGCTGGGGCCGCTCAGGGTGAGCGTAATGGCACCGCTGCGAGTTTCACTGCTGCTGCTGGGAGCGTACAGGGCATTGCCCTGGCTGGCCGTGCTGGTGTAGGTGCGGCCAGGAGCCGGCTGCGGGGTGGGGGGTGGGGGTAGGCGCCGGGGTGGTGTCGGTGCCGGCCAGGGTGTACAGCAGGCGGTTGGGGCTGCCGTTCAGGCCACTCAGCCGGTTGGTGGTGGCGTTGGCGTTCAGAGCGCTGGCCACCTGGGCCGGAGTGTAGCTGGGGTTAGCACCTAGCACCAGAGCGGCGCCGCCGGTCACATGCGGGGTGGCCATCGAAGTGCCGCTGATGGTGTTGGTGGCGGTGTTGCTGGTGTACCACGCACTGGTGATATCGGTGCCGGGGGCGCTGATATCCACGCAGGAGCCGTAGTTCGAGAAAGAGCTGCGGGCATCGGTACGGGTGGTGGCACCCACCGTGATCGCCAGCGGAGCGCGCGCCGGGCTGACGTTACAGGCGTCCTGGTTCTCGTTGCCAGCCGCCACCACCATGGTCAGGCCACGGTTCACGGCGCCCGAGATGGCGTCGTCGGTAGCCTGGCTGGCACCGCCGCCCAGGCTCATGTTCGCCACGGCCGGGCCGGAGCGGTTGCTGGCGGCCCAGTTGATGCCGGCGATCACGCCGGAGTTGCTGCCGGAGCCGTCACAGCCCAGTACTTTCAC
Source organism: Deinococcus sp. Marseille-Q6407 (assembly GCF_946848805.1). NCBI lineage: Bacteria > Thermotogati > Deinococcota > Deinococci > Deinococcales > Deinococcaceae > Deinococcus > Deinococcus sp. Marseille-Q6407. The sequence goes on along the minus strand of NZ_CAMPFU010000007.1, from coordinate 9,119 downwards.
GGCCACCAGGCGGGTGCCTTTGGCCACGCCATAGCTGTTGCCGCCCACGGTGCCGGCCACGTGGGTGCCGTGCCCGTTACAGTCGGTGTTGCGGCCGTCGCCGGTCTGGTTGCTGCCCCACACGGCGCGGCCCCCGAAGTCGTTGTGGGTGGTCAGGATGCCGGTGTCGATGATGTAGGAGGTGACGTTGCTGACGTTGGTGTTGTAGGTGTAGCTGCTGTCCAGTGGCAGGGCACGCTGGTCCAGGCGGTCCAGGCCCCAGGTAGCGCCGCTCTGGGTGGCGTTGGCCCGCATGACCTGATCCTGCTCAACATACTTGACGCGGGGATCGGCTCGCAGAGTGTGCAGGTTTTCCGCGCTCAGCTGAGCGGCGAAGCCTTGTAGCGCCTGACCGTAGATGTGCTGCATGGTGATGCCCTGGGGGTTCAGTCCCAGCGCTTGAATCAGGCCGCCGGCCGACTGTGCGCTCAGATCACTACCCAGGCTGCCTTCGCTGAGTACCACGATGTACTGCCCAGGGATGGCATTTTCCGGTTTCACTTCCACCAGAGGAGCCAGCTGCCCGGCGCTGCGAGCGCGTTCAGGGTCAGGAACCTGGGCAAGGTCTCCGCCGTTTCCAGGTACAGAAGCACCGGGTGCCGGCGTCTGAGCGGGGGTAGAAGCGGGCGCAGAAGGAGTGTTACCGCAAGCGGCCAGCGCCAGGCCAAGACCGAGGGCGACAAAAGTCATTTTTTCATATTCTTACCTCTTTCAGAAACAGTCAGAGTGCGGCGAATCTTCCCAAATTCGCTGGGGCCTGTGGCGGCCAGCCGAGCTTCTCTGCCTGTTTCGCGCCCTACCTTAGGCTCAGAACTTGCACCTGAATAGGCGGACAAAAAGCGCTCCCAGAGCTGAAATTCTGGAAGTGTGTACAAACAGGTTTCAGGGGAGCGCGCCCATATTCTCTCACAGCGGATTCTGGATATTCCAGAGACGCTGTATCAGCAGCGAAGCTTGCAAGCTTCGCTGCACCTCTTCCACAGTCCAGGTCAGAAGACCAACTTCAGCCAGGCTGAGGGAGTCAGTCCCAGTGCACTCAGCCGTTTCTTCAACATCTATGACTGGGATTCAGACCGCTGCTGGGAAGAGATGCAGGACACCCAATGGCGCATGTTGCTGGACGCGGCTCGTCACAAACGCAGACCTCGTCTGCGTCTCAGTGTGGATCTGACCACGGTGGAAAAGGTGGGGACTCAACTGCCCTACGTCAGCGTCTACAACGGCAGGCACGGCATTCATCTGGTGGTCCTGTTCGCCGAATATGGGGAACTGAAGTTCCCCATTTCTTACCGGGTCTACCAGGGCAAGCACACCAGCACCCCGGTCACTCTGGCGCTCGACCTACTGGAAGAGGTGCCGGACTTCATCAAGAAACGTTTCCGGGTACGTGTCCTAGCGGACAGTGGATTCGAATCCGCTGTCTTTCTGGACGGTGTGCAGCGCCTGGGTTTCGAGTTCGTGGTGGGTGTGCGGAGCAACCGACGCACAGACCATCCTGGACAGGTGACGGTTGCGGACTGTCCGCATGGGGGGTACGTCAACCTCGCCAACTGGCCTCTGGAAACGCTGACCCTGGGGAGGATGGACCGTGGGGACCGTGAATTCTTCGCGGTGTCGTCTGAGCTGTTAGAGGGGAAGGACATCCTTGCTGAAGGAAAACGGCGCTGGGCACTGGAGTCGTTTTTCAAAGAAGGGAAGCATCAGTTTGGGTTGGCGCAGTTCGCGCTGCGAACTGCCAGGGGTCTGGACCGCTGGATTTTGATGGTCTTCCTGGCCTTCACCCTGACCATGCTGTACCGCTCTGAGGACATGACCCTGAAAGAGGCAGCCCGCCTGGCTCTCTACACCCTGTTCCCCGAAGTCTGGCTCAACCACCTGCTGAGCCAGCTTCAAAAAGAGCAAGAATTCCTCCACCAGCACGGCTATTCGCTCAGCTATGCAAGGTGCAACTTATGAGTTCTGGAATATGTTCCCGGTGGTCAAACACTGGAAGAACGAATAGTTTGTGGCCGTCGTCCCACCCTAGCTTGGCGGATTCAGACACTCCAGAACATTCTTGGTGCAGTACAGCTAGCACATAGCGAGGGCGTTATTCATCGTGATCTCAGCCTCAGCAATATTCTCTTTGACGCAGACGAGAACACAATCAAGCTCAGTGATTTCGGTACTCAGTGGGTGACAACTTCACTTCCAGCCCCTCCTGGTGGGCAAAAAGGCTGGGTCAACAGGTCTAGGATAGCCATGAACTGTTTGGGTTTCCACCGTAAGGCATCCACGAGATACTGAGCACCGTACCGCACCAGACTGACCGCTCTACGACCATGCTTGAGAATGGGGATGGACTGGGTCTGGCTGAGCCAGACCCCCAGGCGCAAACAAAACATCCAGGCCAGTGTCACAAGGCCGAAGAGCCGCTGAAGACGGCTCCTTTCCGTCATCCCAGTCCGCTCCAGGTCGAAGCCTCGCTTCTTGAAGCTGCTGAAGGTGCACTCGATTGACCAGCGCTGCTTGTACAGCTTCCAGGTCTTCCGAGCGCTGAAATCTGTGGCAATGATGACGAGGTCACCTGTGGATGACCTCGTCGCGACCACCCGCATGAGTTCGCCAAACACGAACACCTTTTCGTCGATTTCATGGAAATGACCGTGCTGGACGTGCTTAAACCATTCCTTCCCATTCATGTCGTCCAGCATGTCGCTGTGCCGAATGCGGATCGCCCGCTTGATGCCTTGACGACGGAGAAAACGGAACCACTCCGCACCGATGAACTCACGGTCAGCCACCAGGCCTTGCCAGCGTTTCGCTGGCAAGACGCGGAGGAGCTTCAATACCAACCACATACGGGCGTAGGTGTGGCTGTTCCCGGACTCATCAAGAGGAACCCAAATCAGGGGCAGGGTGAAGCCATGAACCACGGCTCCAAGCACCAGAAAATTGATGGGCGTTTCCCCATGCTCCCAATTGGTGCGGTCCAGACTCAGCAACACCTTCCCCGGTGGAAGATGGACGACGAGCAGAGCGATGAAAAAGTCCATGTCCAGCTGCTCATCCCGGAAGGTGCGGTCTGCCCGCCTTTTCTTAGCCTGGGGCATGCTGATACCCGGCATGTGGGCACTCAGGTCGTGATGATTGATGCTCCTCGCGGCAATCATCGCCAGAAGGACGTCAATCAAGCGCTGAAGGGTGTCAATGCGGAGATGACTGGCGTGCGCTTTGAAGTGCTGGGTGAGTGCGGTAGCCTGCTGAGCAGCGGATTCTGTTGTTTTCACACTCTCAGGAAACCGTGAACAGTCGGCCCCATCAAGCTTGATGGAGCTGTCTCTTGGGTTTTGCCGTCTGGAACGAGGTCGAACTGAAGTTGTCACCTACTGAGGTCAGGCTCATGTCAAGACAGCAGTCTCATTTTGATCTGCCCGCCTTACCATCTACACTGGAGATGAGTTATGACTGCACCGAGTATGAGCAAACCTACCGCCGTCCAGCAGCGCACTTTTGAGCACCTGATCACCACGGCCGAGCGCCTGATGAACAGTGGCACCACTCCAAGTGTTGCTGAATTGGCGGAAGCGGCCAGTGTATCGCGGGCAACGGCTCACCGTTACTTTTCCAGTCAGGCCGATATCGTTTCTGCGCTGGCCAGCCATACGATGATTCCTATTCGTTACTGGGAACCGGTTACCCAGGATGCCCGGGCAAGACTGCACGAGTTGCTGGACTTCACATTCAGTCAGCTCACCGATGCCGAGGTTCATCACCGGGCGATCTTGCAAGTCCATCTGACCAACTGGGCAGAAGCTTATCCAGAGCAAGCTACGCCAAACCGGGGGCACCGCCGTGAGCTGCTCTGGCGGGCGGTAGAACCGCTGGTTGGACAACTTCCCCAGGTCCATCTCGAGCGGTTGGTACAGACCCTTTCCCCCTTCTTCGGCATAGAGCTTTTTTTAGTGTTCCGCGATATGTGGGGACTTGACGATTCTGCAGTGCTTGACCGCGCCCACTGGATGATTGACAGCCTGTACGAACGCGCCTTGGCAGACGCTGCTGGGAGTGGCCACCAGAGTAAGGAGCCACCAAAGTGAGTGGCCGTCCGGACCCCATGCAGTGCGTGTCAGGTGTTCCCCTGGAACCGCCCCACCAGCCAGCGGGCAGCGGCGTCCAGCAGATAGCCCAGCAGCCCGATCAGGACCACCGTCGCCATCAGTTCCGGGTAGGCCAGGCGGTCACGGGTATCCAGGATGAAGTAGCCCAGACCGGCCCGCACGCCCAGCATCTCGCAGGGCACCAGCAGAATCCAGAGCGTACCTATCGCCAGGCGCACGCCCTGGAGCAGTGACCCCAGAATGCCCGGCAGGGTGATATGCCAGAACATCTCCCCCCGTGTGGCGCTGAGGCTGCGCCCCAGGTCCAGCCAGCTGGCATTCAGGTTCTTGACCCCACCAGCTGCGGCAAACAGGATCGGCCACAGGCCAGCCAGCGCCAGCAGCAAATAGATGGGCGCGTCGCCTACGCCGAGAACCATCACCGCCAGCGGCATCCACGAGAGCGGGGAAATCATACGCAGCAGCTGAAAGGCCGGTTCGGTGGCCCGCTCCAGCAGGCGGGACGATCCCACCAACAGTCCCAGCGGCGCACCTATCACGAAGGCCAGGCCCAGTCCCACCATGACCCGCTTCAGGCTGACCAGCAGGTGCTCCCAGAGGGTGCCTTCCGCCAGGAGACGGGTCAGGGCTGGCAGCGCCGCGCCGGGCGAGAACTGCCCCAGAAAGGGGGTGCCGGTCATAGCAGGGAGGGTCAGGAGCCACCACAGCAGCCCCAGCCCCAGCAGGCCCAGCAGTTCTACCGGAAAGGGGAAAGGACGCCCGGACTTGCCCTGCGCCTCAGGGGAAGAAGCGGCCAGGCTCATACCGGCCCCTGGGCAGGCGCAGAGAAGGTCTCGGTGCGGCTGTATCCGCTCAGCCCGAAGGCGGCGGGGCCACCCTGAGCCTGCATGGCCTGGGTCACGAACCGGTCCGTCACGACCTCGCGGGCCACCTGAGCCGGGTCCAGGCGCTGCAAAAAGGTGGTGTCTCCTTCCACGCGCACTTCCCTCAGCTGCCGGACAAGTTCCTCGGTGTAGGTGGGGTACGGGTAGGGGCGAAAAGCGATGCGCCGCTCCTGCCACTCCGGGTGCTGCACTGCGCCACTTTGCAGGTACTGCGCGGGCAGCTCGTGCTGCAACACCCGCCCCAGTACAGCCGGTTTGTGGGGGGTGTAGCGCTGCTCGCCTTCTGCGGAGAGCAGGTGAGCGGCCTCTGCCGGGTGACTGTTCAGCCAGAGCTGGGCGCGGGTCAGGGCATTCACTACTTTTTGGGTCCAATTGGGTCGGCCCTCGATATCGCGGTCATGCATGGTGACCACGCAGCAGGCGTGTTCCTTCCACACGTCGCCGCTCAGGCGCTGCACCCGGCCTGCGCCCAGGCTTTCGGCCAGGGCACCGAATGGCTCGGCCACCACGAAACCGGCGATCTGGCCTGCTTTCAGGGCGGGCACCATGTCGCTGGGAGCCATCACCACCAGCTGTACGTCCCGCTCTCCTCTGGCGTCACGCGCACTGACCACCGGATTCAGGCCCGCTTCACGCAGCAGGCGCTGGGCCAGCACGTTATGTACTGAATACCAGAAGGGCAGCGCCACCGTCCGGCCCGCCAGGTCGGACACCTCGGTGATATCTGGCGCAACAGTCAGCGCTGAGCCGTCCACATGGCTCCAGGCCACAATGCGCGTAGGCACCTGCGCGCTATAGCGCATCCAGATGGGGAGGGGAGAGAGCAAATGAACCACATTGACATGCCCGAACACAAAAGCTTCGACCAGCTGTGACCAGCTGCGGAACAACCGGGGCTTCTCGGCACTCAGGCCCTCGGCTTCCAGGTAGCCCAGGCCGTGCATCGCCAGCAGTGGAGCCGCGTCGGTGATGGGCAGGTAGCCGACACGCACCGGCTCATCCGGGTCCGGCTGACGGGGAGTGCAGCCGCCCAGCAGCGTAGCGCTCCCGGCAGAAGCGCTCAGCAGACCGGCCAGGCGAACGAACTCGCGGCGTGAGTAGGGAGCAGTAAACGCAAAAGCGTGGTCATGGCACACAGTAGGGTCCTTGCAAAGAGTCGGGGAAATAAGGTGAGCAAGCAGGTCGGGCAGGCGGGTTCAGCTGACCAGCGCCTGAGGGGCACCCTCTGGGGAGGCAGCCCAGTTGCCCTGCTGCACTTCGAACAGGCAGCGCAGCACCTCGGTGCGCAGGTGGCTTAGCTGCTCGGAGTGCGCGGCGCGGGGGCGCGGAAGGTCCAGCGTCCACTCGCGCAGTTGCCGCGCAGAAGTCTCCTGAGCGGGGCGGCCCAGCAGGACCACCCGGTCCGCCAGCAGCAGCGCTTCGTCAATATCGTGGGTAATCAGGACCACAGCCGTCTGGTGGCGTTGCAGCAGGGCCAGCAGCAGGGTCTGCATTTCGCTGCGGCGCACCTCGTCTAGGGCGCTGAAGGGTTCGTCCAGCAGCAGCACTTCCGGCTGTCGGGCAAAGCTGCGGGCCAGCGCCGCCCGCTGCGCCATCCCGCCTGAGAGCTGCGCCGGGAAGCGGCGGCCCTGGCCTTCCAGCCCCACTTCGGCCAGCACCTGCGCCACCCGGAGGCGTCTTTCAGCAGGGTCCAGCGCCGGCTGGTGGCGAAAATCCAGCCCGAAGGCCACGTTGCGCTCCACATTCAGCCAGGGCAGCAGACTGGGCGTCTGAAAAGCAAAGGCCATCGCCGGGTGCGGCCTGTTCAGCCGCTGGCCCTTCAGCTGCACTTCTCCGGCTCCTGCCGGTTGCAGCCCGGCCAGGATACGCAGCAAGCTGGATTTGCCCACGCCGCTGGCCCCCAGCACCGCGACGATTTCACCCGGTGCCACCTGGAGGTCAAAGCCCTGCAGCACTGCCTGAGAACCGTAGCGGACGGCCAGGTTTCTGGCGCTCAGCACGGGAGTTGCCGTCATACCGCCGCCTGCCTGGTAGGGGTGCCGGTGTAAGGTTGCCCAGCCTGGGCCAGCTGGGTCTGAAGCTGCACCACACTGGGTGTGATGAGTGGCAAGAATGCCTGTTCGCGCCAGCGCCGCATCAGGCCATCGGCGCGGCCCGACAGGTAGGCCAGCCCGCCCGTGGCCTGCAGCTCCAAATCCACGGCCCGGCCCGCCGTTTCGACCAGGGCCACTTTCAGGCGGAACAGCTCGGCGCAGTCCTGCACGAACTTTCCCGCTGCCAGGCCGCTATACAGTTGCTGGCTCAGGGCGTCCAGCTCGGCCTGGGTGTCCGCCACAGGCCCGTGCAGGACTGAGGTGTCGAAGCAGGCCAGCCGGGAGCGGGCCTCGGCCAGGGAGCGGCGGGCCAGGCCCAGTGGCAGGGCGAGTTGCAGGCCCAAAAAGGCCGGGCGAACCCGTGGCAGGTAGTCGGCGGCGTCGGGGTCCAGCACATGATGCTCTGCCACCTGAGCCTGCTCGAAATGAAGCTGCGCCGTCGCACTGCCGCGCAGGGCCACCAGGTCCAGGTCGGGCGTGCGGGTCAGGCCAGGCGTGTGCGCCAGGCTGACTGCAACCAGAGGATGCGGAGAGCCGGCGGGCGTGGCGACCATAGCAGCGGCCCAGAACCCCTGGTCCTGCGTGCGGAGATTGGTGACCCAGGGCAGCGCGCCGTCTACCGTCCATCCTGCGGCGTCAGGTCTACCGCTCAGGCTGATCTGCTCGATGCCCGACAGAAACTTCATGGCATTGCTCAGGCCACTGGCCCCGGCGATCTCGCCGCTGAGCAGGCCGGGCAGCAGCTGCTCGCGCAGCGGCCCCGAACTTCGGCCCGTGAGCAGATACTCGATAAAGGTGCGCTGGCCCCAGCCGACAAAGGCCGCCGTCAGGCTGCGCTCGGCCACATCGGCCAGCGCTTCAATCGCTTCGGTGATGGAACCACCTGCGCCGCCGTATTCCGTGGGCACCCCCAGGCGAAACAGGCCAGCCGAGGCCAGTTGCGGCAGCAGCTCAGTGCTGACTTGCGGATCTCCCGCGTCCAGCTGGGCCGCATGGCCCTCTAACCATTGATGCAGTTCAGTGAATCGGCTCATGACTTATTCCTCTTAGAAATATTAGATATTTACAGTGTTTGTAGGGCTACAAAAAAACCAGGGAAGCCCTGGCTCAGGTCAGATGTGGGGGCGCAGGCCTTAGCTCAGGCCGTCCCAGCGATAAGGTTCCAGTTCGGGGTTCAGCGTGGTCTGAGCCACGTTGTTGCCAAAGTTGCAGATGGTTGCCAGGCCCACCCCCAGCACCACTTCCAGGGCCTGTGCCTGGTCATAGCCGGCGCCGAAGAAAGCTTGCAGCTCCTCGTCTGAGACAGCTCCACGGTTGGCGATCACGGCGCTGGTATAGCTGGCCAGTGCGGCCAGTTTGCTGTCTTGCAGCGTTTTGTGACCGCGCAGTGCCTCAATATCCTCTGCGCTTAGCTTGGTCGTTTTCTGCGCCGTCAAGGTGTGTCCAGCGACGCAAAAGGAGCAACCGTGCGTGGTAGCGGCCATCAGCTGTACCACTTCGCGCTCATCAGGGGTCAGGCTGGTTTTGCCGTTCAGTTTGGACAGGGTCAGGTAGCTTTCCAGCACCGTGGGCGAGTTGGACAGCACGCCCAGCAGGTTGGGCAGGTAACCGCCGTTGCGCTTTTGCACCGCTTCCAGCTGGGCGCGTGACCCTTCTGGGGCAGACTCTACGGTGTGGGCACTTAGTCGGCGGGCTTTGCTGGAATCAGGAACAGTCATAGATATACCTCAAAGAAAGAAGGGGAAGAATATTCTGTCAAATGCTTACACTTGGCAGAAAGTTAAATTTGTGCTCTGCAGTATGCACTTGGATGTTTGGGAGTTCAAGCCCTTTGCAAGCAAGTTTTTAGGACTCCCTGCCGCGAGGGTAACTATAGCTCAGAACTTGCACCTGAATAGGCGGACAAAAAGCGCTCCCAGAGCTGAAATTCTGGAAGTGTGTACAAACAGGTTTCAGGGGAGCGCACCCATATTCTCTCACAGCGGATTCTGGACATTCCAGAG
>NZ_CAMPFU010000006.1 GCF_946848805.1 Deinococcus sp. Marseille-Q6407 | reverse complement strand
TGGAATGTCCAGAATCCGCTGTGAGAGAATATGGGTGCGCTCCCCTGAAACCTGTTTGTACACACTTCCAGAATTTCAGCTCTGGGAGCGCTTTTTGTCCGCCTATTCAGGTGCAAGTTCTGAGTATATGCTTCAACGCTCCTCTCGCCCCAGCTGTGGGGCTGGGGCAGTCTCAATTATGATCAAGTGAGATTCAACACACCCCGGAGGTTCTATGAAACGATTCACCGCCCTGCTGATGCTCCCTGTGCTTCCCGTCCTGCTCACCGCCTGCCAGAGCGGCTTTGGCGTACAGAAGGTGTACAGCGACGTCATGGTCAAACCGCTGCCCGGACGCGACAGCGCCTTTGGGCCGAAATGCCAGACCATCGAAGTCCTGAACCACCACGACACCGGCACCAGCACCCGGAAAATCAGCCTGATCGGACGGGCCAGCGCTTCCCAGGAAACCAGCGCCAAGACGTCGTGGGTGATCGGCCAGAGCGTCACCCGGGCAGGCGGCTGGTTCACGGTGACCGTCAACTGCTACGACGCCAACATGAAGCAGACCGGCACCTGGACAGGCAGCCTGAACCCCTCCAGCTACGAGACCGGCAATCCCAGTCAGCCCCGCAGGAGCGTTATCTACGTCACTTCCAACTTCAAGAGCGACTACGCCGATGGCAGCCAGCAGCCCCGCAAGGGTGACGGCCCCATCGCGTACAGCGATGCCCCCCTGCTCAACGGCCAGGACCCCACGGCCCAGCCCTGACAGCCCAGCCCTGACAGCCCAGCTGCCTGACAGCCCAGGCCCCACGCCTCTCAGGCCCCTCTCTCAGGACGGTGCCTGAGAGAGACCCAGGGCATGAACACATATCAATGCGCACAGATCTTCGGTCAAGGCCCCTTCCAGTTCGAAGTGTTGATGCTCGAAACCGCACGCACAGCGCTCCAGGCCGCACAGGACGCCGGCTCAGCACTCATGATCATCCGGCCAGACGGCCAGATCAGCGTGCACCCCGGCTACAAGGACAGCGACCTCAAAACCCTGCAAGAAGCCGTTGAAGGCTACATCGAGCCGGTCACCGTCACCCGGCCTCAAGTCTCCCACAGCGGCCCTTACGGTTTGTGTGTCAGAGTTGCGGTCATACGGCAAATGCCGATTGGAACGCTGCTCTGAACATTTTGGCAAGGGCCTTGCCATCAGTCCAGAACGTAGAAGTTATGCGTGGGCTGAGAAGCCCCGTCCTTCAGGGCGGGGAGTAGGTCACTTCAACATGACTGGCTACATCGGTTACCTGCCCACGGCCGATGGCCGGCCTTTTGATCCCGGCGAGAAGAGCTTGAGTTCACTGAAACGCTGCTTGTCCCCACTGCAACAGGAATGGAAAGAAGCCCTGAACCGCGCTGATGAGCAGGACACCTTCCGTAAGGAGGCACAAGCACACGCAAGAACCAAGCTGCTCCAGTAACTGTTCCCGAATTTGTACCCCTACCGCCTTGACAAGGGAATTCATCCAAGGTGCAGCTCTGGAATAAAGCCCGCAACCCAAAGGACGAAAGACACCCTGCCTAACGGCAGGGTAAAAGGCCACCATGTTCTTCCAATCCCTTCATCACCTGCAAGCAGCCCTGAATGGCACGAAAGGCCCCCCCCATGCCTAACTTCAGACTTTTTAGCGAGTCCGCCCACTGTGCCGTTCCCCTCGCCGTCCTCAACGAGCGTGGCCCCCTATTGCTCGCCATCGATTACGGTGGCAGACGCGGGCTGCTGCTGGATGAACGGTGGCTGAACGACGAATTCCTGCGGCACTCCCTGGCAGAACACAGCGAAGCATCTGCCTTACTGCGCACTGTCGCCCGCTGGCGCAGTGGCGTAGGCAGCAACCTGAAGACCCTGCTCGCCGACCTCACTTCCGTCCAGCAAGCGGCCAGCGAGGAAGCCACGGCAGCCCTTCTCGACTTTATGGAAGGCGACCCCCAACCCCTAAGTACGCTCAGCCGCAACACCCTGTTCGCTGACCAGCTTCAGCGTGCCCTAGTGGTGGAGTATGGCTTTGGCCCCTACGGACCTCTGTGCACAGTGCAGTCTTACAGCGGCCGCGGCATGTGCGGGGAAACTTGCCTCGGCATCAGCCTGAGCGACGACTTTGATACGGACAGCATCATCGCAGACACCCTCAACGACTGGGCTGACCACGCAGGCCAGGAAGAAGTCCAGCGTCTGCAGGAACTCCTGCGTGGCCGCAACTCCGAATCCCTTGGCCGCGGCTCAATACGTTACTTCCCAGCCTTCGCACTAGAGCGGCTCTACACCGCCGATACGGGAAAACTGTAGGACTCAACCCATACACCTGACATCCCCAAAAGCCTCACCCTAGATCCACCTCTTCCTCCACGGTTGCCGGGGCAAAGTGAGGCTCAGGGCCACACCTTACAGACCTGAGTAAAAAGCTGTTCTGGAGGAGTAATTCTCGCTCCGACCGGTGCCTGCTGATAACCCAAAGTAGCTAGGGAGTAGGGGAGAGGCAGTACAGGAAAAGCTCCTCTAATGCCCCCTGAAACCATTTGTGCATCCGTGACCGGTGCAGTACCTTCCCTGAAGGCCAGGCTCTCGCTGTACGGAAAACCGAGTAGATGCACCGACTAGCGCACATCGAGGCGAGCCAGTAGGTTTTTCAATGAGCCGGTCCCTTCACCAAAGCGATGCAGTTCCCTTGTCAACTCACGTGAGCAGGTCCGCCAGCCCTGAATGTCCTCTTGCAGATCAGGACTGAACACTACCCCCGTCAGCTGCAATGGCTCTATGACAGAAAATGGCGCGGTCCTGCGTAGTAAGCCAGTACATTTGCTCCCCAAGCGGAGCGTCAGCACTTAAAAGTTCGTTGCCTTCATGAATTAATCGATCCAGTTCTTCATTCAGTACGTGCGCTATCAGCGTCATGGTTTTATTCTCTAAGCGCAAGACTGCGATAGCCAAGTGATCAGGCCCAGCGGAACCTATGGATATGGGTAATCTTGATCATGGCGTTTTGATTGCCGCTAGGCCAGGGGGAAATATCACTGCCTTGCTGCAGGGACGGTGAGAACCACCAGTGAGATGGACGTCAGGAACGTGTTGCCATTTAAACGCGTAAGTACCAGCAAACCTTGTGCGCCACAGGAACGTGCAGGCCAGTAAGCCAAGAGCCGCAGCCGTGGGCGTGAACTGCAGCGACAGAATCAGAGATATTTATTCTGTTATAGACTCTCTTCCCTAAGGTCATTTAGGTAAGAGACAATTTGTGTTCGTCGAATCACTGCTTGCTTATTGATAACGGCGCAAGTTGGAATCAGTTTGCTGGCACACTGAGCGCGCTATACGGAAACCGACATCCACCAACCAATCGGCATTACGCACGGGTATGATACCGCTGGCATAGCACCTCATCAAAACCATCAAGAAGCGTTTCCCACCAGTGCTGGAAACTCCGCAGGCCCAAAGGCTACCGGGTCACCGCTGGAGGCCTGCTGCAAGCCGCATCCCTCCAACAGCACGCCGGTCAGGAGAAAAGTACACCCCATGTCATTGCCATTTACCCTGAAAACCCTCCAAGAAGACAAGCACCTCTGTGAACATGACGCCCGCCAGGAAATCCTGAGCGGCCTGAGCAATGGCCAGCTGGCCGTGGTCGCCACGGAACCACTCACCTACAAGGCCACCGCCCGGCCTGCCGGGCCGCCCGCCACTGAGATCAGCCGCCTGCCGGCACAGTGGCAGCACGTGCTGGAACTGGCCCGGGAACCGGTTCGCCAGAGCAAACTGCTGGCCCAGACTGACCTGAGCAGCTTTGAACTTCAGTGGACCGTGCAGCACCTGTTGCGCCTCGGCCTGCTGACCCAGATCCGTACTCGACTGTACTGGTATTCCCCCGACAAGAGCACAGCTGCTCAACCCATCACACCTGTGACCTTCCAGCAGTACCACCAACGCCTCGGCAGCAAGCACCAGGACGCCCGGATGCGACTCCTGCGTGAACTCCGCAACGGCAAACTGCATATCGTCACCAGTGCCCCCCTGAGCTACAGCGTTCAGCCCCCGCAGGAGCCTGTCCCGGTCCCCGAAGCATGGCAAAACCTGCTCAAGCTGTGCGGCCAACCTCAGACGTTTGCGGATCTGATGGAAGCCACCGGCATCAACCGCAACGAACTGCGCTGGCAGCTGATTCACCTGCTGAGTTTGGGCGCCCTCTATCAGCCTGCCAAGGGCCTGTACTGGACACAGGCGGAGCCGCTCGACAAGCCCCGCAAGATCACCCAGCGGCGCACCACGCCACGCTATGAGGCCGCCAGGAAACTGCGCGAGGAACGCCTCGCTGCCGTGAGCTGGCCTGCTGGCGTCAGAGAGGTTGCCCGCTGCTGGGGGCTGCCTGTCTCCTCGGCCAACGCTTACCTGCTGCGGCTGAAGGAGAATGGCTACCTGGTCCGCGAGGACGGTCTTTACCGCCTGGCCTGAATGGTCACAGGCAAAAAACACCTGTACTCCCGCTGCTGGAGCTTTGGCTTTCCATCTCGTAACTTCACGTACAGCCGGGTGTTGCCAGCTGAGGTATTCGCCCTGGGCGCGGTACTGACGGGCCAGTTTCCAGGCCGCAGACAGTGGACAGGTGCCTTCATCGGTCTGATTGGCCGCAGCGTGATACACCGTCTGCCAGCGGGTCATCGTCTGCCCCTCTTGGAAAAGAAGTTCGTGGGCGGCGCTGACTTCCTCTGCCCAGTCAGCCAGATCGGCCAGCAACTTTTCCTGAAAGATGTGGTGTCCGGTGCGCTGTGCCTCTTGGCGCATGTGCCGGTGATCGTACATCTGGCTTTCCCAGCGGCGAATCTCCCGCATGTGCCGGAGCGGGTGAGGCCAAAAAAACCCGGCACGGTGGCCGGGGTGTGGGGTCTATATCGGTTGACCCGTGCTCAGGCTCAGGCGTTTGCTGGTGCCGTCCGGCGTGCGGGTGACGGTCCATCCTGCGGCCTCTATGCCTGCCATCACCCGATAGACCCGGCTCTCGGATTCTCCCAACTCTGTGATGAATCGGTCTACGGTCCATTCCCCTGGCTGCGTCTGCATGAGCCGGAGCATTTCGGCGGTGAGTTTTGCAGTGCTGCGGGTGCTGTTGGTCTGTGGCATAGTGGAATCCTCCCGTTGGTTCTCTGGCGGGGATGAGAAAGACCCGCCGAACTTGGTTGCTCGGTGGGTCTTTTGCTGTCGGGGTTACTGCTGGCTGTTCCAGTAGGCCACGATCTGCTCTTCCTGTGCTTCGTCCAGGTTCCACTCGGGGTTGGTTTCCCGGAGGCTCTGGACGGCTTCCCGGACTTCCTGTTCAGTGGCGAAATCGGCAGCGGTGAATCCGGCGAAGGCTTTCTCAAATGCTTGTTCGTTGGTCATGATGTTCTCCTTAGCAGGGTCTTGGATTTGGTTGCTTCCCTGCCTGAGAACAGAATGACATACCCTCTGCTATCTGTCAACTACTGAAGTATAACGGGGGGAGTTCGTTCAATCTTAATCTGCCACAACGTTGTCTGTCGGGTCAGTGTTCCCGTCGTCTGCCGGGTCATTGAAATTGTCAGCTCTCAGTCCTGCACCCATGTCCATGATCAAGTGGCACTCCGGCGCGGGGGTCTGGACATCTTGCCGGGCCAGCCTGCGGCCCAGCTTGTATCGGCGCCAGCAGGTATCCACACACACCCCAGAGTGCTTGCTCAGCCAGCGGGGGAAGTCGGTCCCCAGTCTGCCGATGCGGTGGAAGTCCAGACTCAGGCCGAATGCGAACCACGCCTGGGCATGGATGCGCTCGGTGGCCGGCGGTCCTTGAGCTGTGCGGTGGCTTTCACTCCCAGTCCTCCATGCGGTGCCGGTTGTCCCTCAACACCTTGCGCGTCATGCGGTTGTTGATCTTCCTGCCCCGGCTTTCCCGCTTCTTGTCCCGGTACTTGTCTGCTCGGTTGGGGTGTCGGTTCACAGCTTGGCCTTTCTGCGCTGTCAGAATCTGACAGCACGAAAGAACCCCCGGGCGCTGGGCCGGGGGCTTGACTTGGGTGCAATACGGGAATCTAGCGAAGTATAGCATTTCTTCAGTCCGAACGTGCCAACCATTCGTCCAGCAGCTTCCGCACGAGCTCGGACTTGTTGATGCTGCGCTGCTCCAGCTCTTTGGCTTGGTCAGCATACAGCACCACCTGCCGCTTGACCTTCTCCCTGCCGGCGCGGGGGCCGCGTGGCAGGCTGGCGAGGGCGCGGGCCTCCTCGGTGGTGCGGACAGGCTTAGCCAAATGGCTTGTGCTTGGATTCGGGTTTGCCATTTTGCTATCCTTTCTGTGTCGGTATCTCTGACGCTGGCCGACCCGCCTCTCGTTAGGCAATCCTGCATCTCCCATCGTTGGGGAACTGAAATGCAAGCGGCCAGAAGAAACCCGCCTCCCGTGACTGGAGGCGGGTCTTTTGTCGGATTAGTTATTCAGTGCTTTGGACTTGTTGTCCATTTCTGAAACTTCCTGACCGTAGAGGTCCTCATTCTCGTACATCCGCTGCTGCTCTGGTGTGTCGGCATTTTTCCGGACAGTGCGAATGTGCACTTGGAATTCCCGCACTTCTGCTGCGGTGAAAGTTTCAGTGCCGTCAAGCTCAACGGTCACATCGCTCTCGATACCCCGCTCCTCAAGCGCATCTGCGGCGAGGTGGATTTTGCTGATGAGCCAGCCGGGTGTGTCGCTGTCTTCGATGCCGGTGATGACTTCGCCTGTTTTGTGGATGGTGACTTTGTATTCGCTCATGTCGGTATCTCCCTGTCAGAGGCTTGGATTTGTGACTCCCTCTGATAGGCCTACTCTAAGCCCCTTTGCCGCTAGTGTCAATACCTTAGCGGCAAAGGGGAGTAGAGTAGCGCCGCCAGCATCTCCCGCACCTCGCCCGGCACGCTGCTCTGCGCCTTGTAGCGGCCCGGCCCCTTGCAATACCGCCACGGCATCGCCTCACTCCCGCTCAGCCGGTAGTTGGATTTGGTTGCTTCCCTGCCTGAGAACAGAATGACATACCCTCTGCTATCTGTCAACTACTGAAGTATAACGGGGGGGAGTTCATTCAATCTTAATCTGCCACACGTCCTGAATATGGTGACGGGTGGCCGGCATGTTCAGCCGGTGCAGCCCGATTGCTGTGGCATCGTGGTTGATCGCGTGCGTCACTGCGTTTGTCGCGTTTCCTCAAGGACTTGCAGCAGGCTACTTCTGGAGGCCTGTTGCAACTGACTGAGGGCCATACCCTTCCCTGCGCTCCCGCTTAAGCGTTTGAAGTTGCTATTGAGAGCACAGTGGAACTGCCAATACCTGGCCTTTATTCCTGTCAGCACCTGTAATACAATGGTTTCCTCTTTAGGCATCACTAGAGAGTGGATTTGAACAAACTCAAAAGAGACCCCGGCTGTGGTTGGCCGGGGTCTTTGAGCTTTATGGAAGTTTTAACGTGTCTATAGGCACCCCAACTGACTGGCTGAGCACTCTCTAGCCTCCAGCCGAAGGAGGCAGGCCAGGCCCCGGCAAGGCAGCACCGCTGCGACTTTTCTGAGCCAGGCCAGCGGCCGGCACAGCAACATCCCCCCGCAAACAGCCGCGGGGGGATAACGGTACTGCGATAGAAAGGAGTGACCTTGAAACAAGCCCCAGGTGTACGTGTCCGCACTATCGATATCAGTGCCCTGCCCAAACATGGACTGACCCTTGATTACCCGGACCAAAGCACGCAAGAACATATTTCCGCCATCGCCGGTTCAAGACGGATTGGTGGATTTCTGACCCCCACCGAAGCTCGCTACATTCTTCGACGCGGCGAACGGCTGATGTACGCCACCGTTCATGGTAAGGAACTGCAGAGCGTCAATGTCGTCACAAATACACCTCACCGGCTGTCACGCGTCCAGCGGCAGCGATTGCTCGACGAAGTGCTAGACATCCTCAGCCAGCCCTTCCCCACATCCTCACGGAGACGCAGATGACCAAGGAAATAACCCAGACCATCTTTGGACCGGCTGAATTTCAGGTGACCCATACGGGCAAGCTACATCTCACCATTCCCGGCATCATTACGGTCAATGGCGTGCAGTACACCGGTACACGAGTTTATGAAACCGACCATTGTAACGGGACTGCCTGCGCTCCTTCGGTATATATGTACCGCAAGGACACATCCATAGAAGCTAGCCCCAGCGCCAGGCAGAAGGTCATTCACGAGTGGCAACGACAGCGCAAGTTGCTCCTCACTCAAGCCCGGCTTGATGAGGCAACCCTCGAGCATCTGCAGTACCAGTTGCAAAGTGCAGAACGCGACGTAGCAAAAGCGCAAGAGCAGCTCCAGGCCGCTGAGAACATCGCATACCAGGCCCGCACAGAGCTTGAACAATGGCAAGGCCAGCGCCATGCTCCAGCCGCCGCTTTCTAAAGGTGACATAGACCAACTTCGCGCCATTAAAATAAAGTGGTCATCCCCCCATAAGGAGTTCTCCCCATGAACAACCATATTCTTCTACAAGGTGTCCTGACCCGCGATCCCGAACTGCGTTATACCCCGAGTGGCCTGGCCATCTTCGAAGGCACCATCAGCGGTGAACATACCACCCCTGATGGCAAAACGATTCCCTTCTACCACGTTTTTTCCATGCTAGGAGCCAGTGCAGAAATAGCAGCTGAGCATGAACTCAAAGCGGGCGACGGCCTGTTTTTAGAGGCTGCTTTCGACTATCAAAGCTGGGAAAAAGAAGGCCAAAAGCAGAGCGCTCTGAAAATTAAAGGGCTGCGCTTTGAGCCAGTGTTGGTCACTGAAGAAGTCGTGACCGACAGCGGCGGCGGCAAACGCTTGAGCGGTGGACAGAACCTCGCCATTATCACTGGCAATCTGGCGGCCGACGCTGAAGTACGCTATACCCCCGACAACACCGCTGTACTGGACTTGAATGTGGCCATTAACGAAACCTGGGGCCACGGCGATAAGCGTCAGAAGAAAACCCACTGGGTGACGGTGACGCTGTGGCGCAAACTGGCCGAACAAGCTCAGGAACTGAAAAAAGGCCAGCGCATCATTGTGCGTGGCTACGTCAACAACGAATCTTGGTCTAACAAAGAGGGCCAGAAACGCTCGGCCACCAAACTTGTGGCCGAACATCTGAACGTCAGCAGCCGTAAAAAAGCGGCTGAGTCAAACTAAATTTCCCGCACAGTCTGCCTGACCGTTGCTCCAAAGCAGCGATCAAGTGCAGGCATTGTGTCCCCGTAGGACCTCCCGTTCAGAAACTTAAGCGAGCCGCACTAAGCCTCATGCGAATCATCTGTGAAAGCTACGAGAAGACAGGGAACACTGCCTTAAGACGTTCGGTGTTTCCTGTCTTCAAGCCGCTCAATGACTGTATTTCTCAGAGAATGGCAGAATAACAGGCCGGATGACGACAGGTTTCGTGGCGCTAAGGCCAGAAAACATCGTCCCATACAACACGTAGGGCAACCTATCAGGCACTGAGAGATAAGACTCATCTGGTCCTTTAGAAAAAGGAAAACTGCAAGATGGAATTTGAACCTGGAAAAACCTTTACTGGTCTAGCGCAAAGAACGCTCGCAAATATTGACACAATTGATAGATTGTTAGAGACAGAAAAAATTAGAAGGGGCGAGTTCTATGAAGTAACCCTACTAGTGAACTCTCTTCTGAGTCTGATTATCTTTTTGGATAATGATGAATACTTACCCAAAAAAAGGTTGGAAACGATAAACATTCAGGACTTTGGCCCCACAAGCTTAAACGGATTAGCAAATGCGAATCTGAAAAATGCAAAGATTAAAACTCTGAGAGAGCTTGTTAAACAGCTGCGTAACTCAGTAGCACATGCATCTATTGAATTTGATTCCGAACCCGTACAGAAACAAATCACTGCAATAATTTTTAAGGGCATTTTGGACAAAAAGAAGCCAGAAGAAGTCTGGTCCATGCGCATGACTCAAAAACAAGTCATGAAATTCGTTAGGATGCTTGTATGGGAAATTGAAGAACATACTAGAAAAAGAGCAGAGAACTACTCCTCCAGTAATATGAACCCGGACACCTGATTGAAAAAAATTCCCGCCATTTAAGGCACCAAGCAACTCCGCCGTCAGAGCTTCCCTACGCGGGTGCCGTTGGCAAGAAACACCCCTTTGGATAAAGCACCAAAGGGAGTGTGCAGCGGTCATGAACATCAACATGAATCCAGTCACCACGGCAACCATGCACATCGGTCTGAACGGCAATAGAGGCACCATCGGCCTACGTTTACGCGGGGACCAGGTAGAGCTGCTGAACCCCACTCCCGCCTACGAAGAGTTTTCCCTCTCGAAGGAACTGCTTCCTGCTCGCCGCACGGGTGACCGTGTCGTTTTGCTACACGGCACATTGAGTGATGCAGGCTTCGAAGTCAGCCACAGTGACGTTTTCGCGGAGAGCATTTCCCCGGAGGAACTGCACGGCCTCGCAAAACGCGTACCTGACCTGCTTAAAGAGGCCAGCTTTACTGTGCCAATCGGACGCGGTCAGTTGCACATTCAGCGTGGTGAAACCGGCGTGTCACTTCTGCTTGCCGACATTCATTACTGGATACCTGAGCATAAACTGGCCG
The DNA here is from genome assembly GCF_946848805.1 of Deinococcus sp. Marseille-Q6407. Classification (NCBI taxonomy): domain Bacteria; kingdom Thermotogati; phylum Deinococcota; class Deinococci; order Deinococcales; family Deinococcaceae; genus Deinococcus; species Deinococcus sp. Marseille-Q6407. The sequence continues at coordinate 25,346 of NZ_CAMPFU010000006.1, read as the reverse complement.
ATTTCTGCTGCGCTGCTGAACATCAGGGGGAAGTCTCATACGTGGCCGTCAATGACAACAACACACTCAAGCTCAAAAGCGGCATACGGCGCAGCATCCTTGAAACATCGGAACAGGCCCTTATCCTGAGCCTGGAGCAGAGCTATTTGCTGGGCCGAAGCCTCCGCGCGGCTGGACTAAGCCAACCACCAGCCAGTGACAACACCGACGAATGGAGTGTGCCTGCTGAGTTTTGAGCAGATGGGCAAGACCTGGTAGAACATCGGTCTTGCGCTGCTAAGCTCAGCAACATGAACGCCAAGAAGGTCCCTGTGCTGATCCTGCTAAGCACCGTGCTTGCGGGTTGTAATTCGGACAGTGGCAATAACAAAACTACGCTGCTCTCCTTCGATCCCCGCCTCACTGACTTATATATGGAAGCGGCACGTGTCAACGCCATCAACGCGGCGTCTACTGTGGCTATCTCGCCGGGAAAATACTGTCTCGCATTTGTTAGCGGCAATGAAAAGCCCATCAGTGGCCGTATCGAAATGACCTTTCAAGAACCCAACCTGTACTTATATGCCGACCGCTTTACTCAGGGCACCGACGTTTTCGCTCAAAATCACTCGGGCACTTACTCGATTAAAGGACAGGCCCTCGTTCTTCTCAGCGGTACGGGACAGGAATACATCATTCCCTTGAGCGGCACCACTGCCAATGCTGTTAACCGCTGGGGCGAGTTGCCTCTGACCCGTGAAGGCTGCACCAGCGTTCCGCTTGAAGGACAGTCGCTGACGGAGGCCACCACTGCAGCAACCACTGAGCGACAATCAAGCAGCTATCCTTGGACTGCTGACCCTAACAAAATTACGCAACCCAACACTCCAGGCTCGCTGACCCAAAAGGAGTTGACACCGCCTGAAAACGTGCCGGTTAATCCCAGCTCCCCAACAACTCCAAGCTCCTCTACCCCACCCGGTACACCCGTTACGCCGGCCGCCCAACCTAACTCGGCGGCAACTGCAACCCCACCCAATACGGCTCCAGCCACTCCGGCAAACCCAGCCGGCGTTCCAGGCACTTCACCTACTGCGCCCACTCCACCTACTGCACCCACTCCACCTACTGCACCCACTACACCGTGATCTGTCCCTCACAATAAGCGGGGACACAGATTCTCAATAAACGTGATGACTCTCTGATTCGGAAAGGACTCTACACTCTTTTTATGCAACACTTTGTCTTTCCCAGCAATGACCATGCTCAAGCGTTTATTCAAGACGTTCAAGCAGCTGGTATCTCTCCCGCCCACATCCACCTCGCCAATGTTCGACCTGTCGAAACCACCGAGCAGACCACTGTGGTTGATGGCACACCAGCCATGACCCCAGGTGAAGGCGCAACTTCAGGCATTGGCGCTGGCGCCCTGGTTGGGGCCGCTGCAGGTATAGCCGTCACCATCGCTACGGGTGGATTGGGCGCCGTACCGCTTATCTTGGGCTTCTCGGCCCTCGGCGCAGCCACCGGAGGCGTCAGCGGCGCAGTGGAAGGTGCAGTGGAAACAGCTACTGCCGGACCTGACGGTTACCTCGACGAAACCCGCCGTCACCAGATTGTCCAGCACATTCAAGAAGGCGGCCAAAGCTTGGCTGTAGATGATGTAACCAATACCGACCTGGTGAACTCACTGGCCGTCAAACATGGCGGTCAACTGGTATAAGTTCTCAGTGCTGAGCCCCTGTGACCGGTACCGATCTGACGAGGTCTGTACCGGCCTTTCTACACTCAAGGACATCAACCCCCCATGGATATAACCCCCTTTGGCCACGATATTTTCTGTCAAGCCATCGCCCAGTGTGAGCATCAGCTTGAACAGATGACCCTTGACCTTTCCGACAACCTGATCCGCGATATGAGTGACGGTGGCCCCACCACCTTGCGCCACGAACAAGACAGGCTCCGCGAACGAGTTGAGGAGCTTAAGCAGTTGCACACGCAGGGTGTAGTGCGCTATCCCAAAACCTCGGATACCACTGAACTAGGCAGCAACGTGTCCTTGCAAAACGAATCAAAAACTATACACATACTGCTGCTGAGTCCTGAAGAATTCGCCGCCAAACCGCGCCATCTCAGTGCAGTCAGTACGGCTTCGCCCATCGGACAGGCGCTGCTGGGCTCCCATGTAGGCGACCAGCTGAAAACTCCATGCAGATACACCTTATGAACCAGCTCTTTTTATGTCTATAGAATCTGGCGTCTCAGACAGTGTTACCGGAGTTTTGAGGGGTAGTCAGAAGATCAAGAATTCCTCCACCAGCACGGCTATTCGCTCAGCTATGCAAGGTGCAAGTTATGAGCCATATCATTCTGAATTCTTATAATTTCCTCTACTGTAAGGATTTTTGAGCTAAATCTATCTCTAAGATATCTTTCGGCAGTCAGGAGCGCAACTCCATCCTCATTGAGGTAGCGCCAAAACGTTTGCAAGGCTGCCAAATCAGCCTCCGACCTAATGGAGACGTGCTTATTTGTGTCACCGGTCAGCTTACAGATTCCCATGAGTGCCGTATTTGCGGCTTGGTCGATAGGTGATTTAACTATCCTGGCGCTTGAAGCCTTTATAGAATCAGCCCCAAAAAGCAGCGCGGCTAGGCTTCGGTGCGCTCCGCCTCCATGAATGTAAACAACCCCATCAGTCTCGAAGATTGTTATGTCAAGATTTGAGCTGGGTATATTTTCCTTGGAATCTAATCCTAATAGAGCGTGTATGGTTGAATCATATTTCACTCCCAGGATGGGGTCGTCACCTCGATCAAGGCAGTCAACAAATTCCTTGAATTGTATGCTTAGAAGGCCTTCTACATGAAGGCACTCTCGCGCCAAAAAATCTAGATAACTTCTGTGGTAATTTGACTTAACGGCAGCCTGGCCAGTAATCCCGTCTTCATTTACATCAGTGTCTGAACTTATATCCGTACGTATTTTCTTAACTAAGTTTTGGAAGTCGGCTCTGGTGCTTGAATCTGGAGATAGGGACTGATACTGATTCCTATATCCCTTTATTATCCTTCTGATTTTTGCTTGGCCCTTGCTTAAGGGAAACTGGGGTAAGGGCGCATCTTCGCTACTAACCGGCAATATCTTGGCGTTTACATCTACTAAAATATTGAAGCCCTCTCCCTTACAATCGGAGATACGTTTCAGGCGTGCGTATTTTATTGCCTGTGCAAGACTAATGCCTTTTTTGTCGGCCCATGTGCCAATGGGAACGTACATAATCCTCATTATATGGGATCAAACATAATAATCCTCAACCTCTACAGGCCGCTGCCCAACGAGCCAGTTGATACTTCCTGAAAGTGCGTCCACTTGGTCATCATGCTTGCCCATCGGGAAGTCTTCTAGCTCATTCATCAGGTCGGTGCGCCCTGACTACCCCTCAAAACTCCGGTAACACTGTCTGAGACGCCAGATTCTATAGACATAAAAAGAGCTGGTTCATAAGGTGTATCTGCAATGAACCACCTGAACCAGCCGCCCCAGGATAGCCTTTTCGCAGCTCTTCGTCCTTTCTTCCGTATCGACCAGCGACGGTTCACCGTCCTGGTCGCGCTGATTCTGGCAATCATCCAGCAGCACAAGCACGGCGTGAACTGAGCCTCCTGAGCATGAACGCTGAGAAAATTGGGGAACTGAAACTGCACCTCGCAACGTTAAAAGAGGAAGAGGACCGAGAAAACGGACCTTGAAAACATCACTTACGCACCCAGACAATGCAAATATGCTCTCTCAGCCGCACGTTACCTTCAAGCTACCTAGACCTGCCCCCCCTACCAGACCATTTTCTTGCCTGCTCGCACTGACGCACCGACCAGCGCCAGACAGCGTGCAAGAGGAAGAAACGTCCTCCCGCAGCCAGCGCTGATGCCCAACGGACAGACACACGCCCTAATCAACCTGAGTGTCCTGACCGTGGTTGCAAGTAGCTACCTCAGCACGCCCACCATACAAGGCACCCTGGGCCTGAACGCGCTGTGGGCCTGCGGTGGCTTTCTGTGCGGCACACTGTTGGTCACCCCGGACCTTGACCTGAACAGCCCTACACTCGCCCGCAAAGCCTGGGGACCGTTGGGGTTTATCTGGATACCGTATGCCCGTCTCTCACGCCACCGGGGAATGTCTCACAGCTATATTCTTGGCCCCCTGATTCGCGCGGCCTACATCACGCCGCTGCTGTATGGCGCGCTGATGCTCAGCAACTTATCCTTCACAACACTGAATGTGGCGTATGCCCTGGCTGGCTACTACCTGAGCCAATGGCTGCATTCCGCCGCTGACCGCATCCCACTGCACCACGACCTTGCCTGCCTTACCGCGCAGCACAAATGACTTCCGAAAGGAGTTCTATGGTTCATATCAGCAGCAATCCACAGGAACAGTACTTGCTGGTCACTCACCCCAACGGCCTAAGTGTGCAACTGGATACCGCCGAAGCCAAAACCCTACTGAGAGCCCTGCTTTACAGAGAAGCCTTTACCCTTGGAGATGTGTTGCAACTCAATGAAAATACCCTGTTGTTCGCCGGGTACGAACATCCCCTGAACACTGCAGAACGCGCTCGCCTTAGCATTGATGTGCAGCGCAGCCTTGAAGAGCTACCGTGACATCGGACTTGCGCTGTTAGGCTGGAATGAACATCATGCCTGCTACTTTCCGTAAACTCAGTCACCTGACCGTCGAACTTGCCAATCCACAGCGGTCTGACCGCTTTGTGCGTGAATTGCGGCTGGCCGTGCGCGATGGCGTATTTAGGGCCATATTCCTTAAAGAGTATTTCGTCTTGCCCAAAGAATTCCGCAGTGGCAAAAAGCAGCGCAGAACACGCGACATGCTTATTGAATGCTCGGATGAATTTGAAACGTGGCTGGCGGAGATCAACCGTGAACTGGCCCGCCCTGTGCGCGGGGCACCGGTGCCCGTAACCGAACGTACCGTCACCACCGGAGCCGTCAATTTCGATGCTCTGGCTGAAGCGACCAGCGAGCTACTGGAACGCCAACGCCAAAGCGGCCAGCGCCTCGGCCAACAGCATGGCCGTTTCGTCAATAAGAAAAGTTAATTTTTAAAATTACCAAAACAGGCCGCGTAAAAGCACGCTCGCTGCCAAAGGGAACTAAAGCAACAGATTGCCGCTGAGCATCGCCGGGTAGCGAACCGTAGGCGGGATTTCCACCATAAAACCGCTCGTGCGCTGGTCAATCGTCACGATGCTGTGTTCCACGAAGACTTAAACATCATTGGCTTGGCCCGCACCCGTACCGCAAAAGGCGTACTGGATGCAGGTTGGGCGCAGTTCATCAACATTCTTTCCCTCAAAGCTGCGAATGCTGGTCGGAAAGTGATTGGGGTTGACCCCAAGTATACGAGTCAGGATTGTTCCTGCTGTGGACATCGGCAAAAGGTCAAAATCGGCCATGCCTATGTCTGCGCGAATTGCGGCGTAGACATGCACAGAGATGTGAATGCCGCCGTGAACATTCTGAATCGGGGCCGGGATGCGGCCTTCTGCGAGAGCGTGCAGGTTGCGGCGCTTGCTGACCAGAGAAGCCCCGCGTTTTAACGCGGGGAGTCATCACTCCTCAATCAAAGAATCCCAAGACGAAAACCACTATCACAGCACAACAAACGCTCCCTCCACTCTTCTGCCACCCTGCAGAGGAGTGATTCAGTTTTGAGCAGCCCCAGCTCTCCCTCGACGAACAGTTATCTCGCTGTACGTCATCTTCACGCTGAGCAGGAGAAAGACCGGGCTTAACCTCACGTGGCAAAAGCCAAGGCTGGTGCTGGCCTGCTCTTCTCCCTAAGACCAGCGGAGGAAGACGGACCTAGGCCGGAAAGCTTCAGCACCTGCAAAAGCGTTCCAAGCTCCACCCAAAAAAATGCAGGTCTGCATATATACAAAGTGAAAGGCAAAAAGGAGCAGCAAGATTTACGGAGAGCGTTGAAAGCCTTTGTTTTGTAATCCCTGGAATTAAATGACGAAAGAAAAGTACCGAATCTATTTGGCTCTGTAAGGCCGCTGAAGGGTGGAGGAACAGAAGCTACGGATAAGCAACCCAGTACAAGGCTCGCAAGCGCTTTAAGAGGGCTTTCAGGAGGGAGAAAGCAAAGACTCCCCCAAAAAGACCGGCCAAGTGAGCCATCCAGCGCCAAAACGGCCTCACAAGGCCCAACCAACGAAGAACCGCGAAAATGTAATCCTTAGAACACAATGATGGTCTTCTCCCCCACACCCCCGATGATGTTTTTTTTGTTTTTTTATCTTTTAAAGACTGATGATAAAAAAACATCATCAAGGCGGCGACCCCGACTGCGTCTATGACGGCCTTTTTAAGATCAATCACGGCAAAACTACAATGGGATCACGGCAAAACTACAATGGCAGCAGAACCTCTTCACGGCAAAACTACAATGACTGTTGCCTAAAAAAACCTGTGGAAAAATGTTGTGAGCATACCAATCACGGCAAAACTACAATGAGATCACGGCAAAACTACAATGGCTAGTTACTAAAAAAACCTGTGGAAAAATGTTGTGAGCGTAGTAGACAGTGGGCAATCACGGCAAAACTACAATGGGATCACGGCAAAACTACAATGGGATCACGGCAAAACTACAATGGGCAATTACAGAATTTCAGGGCCTCATTCTGAGGACAACCTTTGCATTCTGCTCTACTGGAGTACCGCAGGGTCAAGCGGAACCCGTGCTGAAATTGTCCAGCAACCAACGTTCATAGCTAGGCTCTGAAGCCAGCTCACAGACTGTATGCTGCATACAATATTGAATAACTATGCTAAAAACAGTCAAAGGAGAACCTAAAAAACCCCGGTCTTCTCAAGGAAGTCCCGGGGGAAGTAGCGGCATAGCCAGTGACGGCGCTGTGTTAGGGGTCAGTCGAAGCAGGAGCAGCACCAGGTAACCCAGATTGAAGTTCCGAGTACCAGGAGCGTAGCAATGCCAGTCGCTCTGCAGGCCGAGCCGTTAACGGCACCAGCTCACGCAACCGAGAAAGCGGCAACTGCTCAGCCACGACTGCAAACAACTGGCGTTCTTCAGCTGTAGCCCGAAACAGCAAGCGCTCAACATCACCTACAGACTGAAACGGACTCGGTTCGGTATCCTGCGTCTCCTGCACTGACGGTTCAGCGGGCGAGACAGGAGGCTGCGCAGCCCGTGGTTTCGCCGGAACGGCAACCTGAGTTTTGGCCATACTCATAAGTTGCACCTTGCATAGCTGAGCGAATAGCCGTGCTGGTGGAGGAATTCTTGCTCTTTTTGAATTTGGCTCAGCAGGTGGTTCAGCCTGACTTCGGGGAAGAGGGTATGTAGGGCCAAGCGGGCTGCCTCTTTCAGGGTCATGTCCTCAGAGCGGTACAGCATGGTTAGGGTGAAGGCCAGGAAGACCATCAAAATCCAGCGGTCCAGACCCCTGGCAGTTCGCAGCGCGAACTGCGCCAACCCAAACTGATGCTTCCCTTCTTTGAAAAACGACTCCAGTGCCCAGCGCCGTTTTCCTTCGGCCAGGATGTCATCCCCCTCTAACAGCTCAGACGACACCGCGAAGAATTCGCGGTCCCCACGGTCCATCCTCCCCAGAGACAGCGTTTCCAGAGGCCAGTTGGCGAGGTTGACGTACCCCCCATGCGGACAGTCCGCAACCGTCACCTGTCCAGGATGCTCTGTGCGCCGGTTGCTCCTCACACCCACCACGAACTCGAAACCCAGGCGCTGCACACCGTCCAGAAAGACAGCGGATTCGAATCCACTGTCTGCCAGTACGCAGACCTGAAAGCGCTTCCCGACGAAGTTTGGCACCTCTTCCAGCAGGTCAAGGGCTAACGTGACGGGAGTGCTGGTGTACTTGCCCTGGTAGACCCGGTAAGAAATGGGGAACTTCAGTTCCCCATACTCGGCGAACAAGACCACCAAATGGATGCCGTGCCTGCCGTTGTAGACGCTGACGTAGGGCAGTTGAGTCCCCACCTTTTCTACCGTGGTCAGGTCCACACTGAGACGCAGACGAGGTCTGCGTTTGTGACGAGCCGCGTCCAGCAACATGCGCCATTGGGTGTCCTGCATCTCTTCCCAGCAACGGTCTGAATCCCAGTCGTAGATGTTGAAGAAACGGCTGAGTGCACTGGGACTGACTCCCTCAGCCTGGCTGAAGTTGGTCTTCTGGCCTGGACTGTGGAAAAGGTGCAGCGAAGCTTGCAAGCTTCGCCGTTGGTACAGCGTCTCTGGAATGTCCAGAACCTGCTGTGAGAGAATATGGGTGCGCTCCCCTGAAACCTGTTTGTACACACTTCCAGAATTTCAGCTCTGGGAGCGCTTTTTGTCCGCCTATTCAGGTGCAAGTTCTGAGTGGAGCAGTCGCTATAGCTACGGATGAAGAATGGGATGATGAGGACTGAAATAGAGCTGTCGAACGCATAAGCATGGGAAGTGAGACTAGGGGTCAAGTTGTGGGGCAGCCTCTAACTCAGCAGCCTAATCTGCAGAGGAAGGCTGAACGGCAATCAAGCTCTGTACCGAAGTCGTCTGCGGAGCGGAAAAATAAATCTGCCTCTAGCGCGGATCCACACCGGTCCGCACCGCCGCCAAAGAAATCTACTATAGAAACGCACTTTGGCCCCAGCCCTTTCGCTGGTCCCTCCCCTTCCACTGAGCGGGACGGTCACTGTCCCCAGTCACCACAAGGTACAGTGCAGCCGAAGCAGGGGAACCAGAACCAGGCCGGCCAGAGACGTGGTCAAAAGCAGTTCAAAAACTACGTCTATACCTACAACGAGTCGGACAGAGAGATTACGCAAGAGGCCCACTCGCAGAAGGTTGACCGGCGAGGGATGGAATACGCCATGGAGTATGAGCAGCGGCACAACCGGACACCAGAAGACTGTTCTGCCGATACTGGGGCTGGCTACGATATTTTTTCTACTGAGCTCAGCGGTGAGGTGCGGTATATCGAACTCAAAACGGTTTCAGGGCCCTGGGGTGACCTGGGCGTGACCTTGAGCCGCAATCAACTGGCCGCGGCCCGGAAATATGGCGAGCGGTACTGGCTCTATGTCATAGAGGATTTGGACGGTCAGCCTAAGCTCCACGCCATTCAGCACCCTGAAGGACAAGTCACCTATTACGTCTTTGATGGCAGCTGGCACGGGAACGCCAGCTACTCAGAGGAACTCACTCTATGAGGGGCTAAGCGAGGGACTCCGCCCCGCGTTCCATGGCAAGGGGTAATAACGATAGCTCATACGCCTAAAAACGTGTCAAAAATGGCACTCCCCAGAGCGTCAGCATCAGCGCATGAACTCAGCCGGTCGGCTGAACTCATGGCAAAATGTACTGATATGGCCGTTAAAAAATCTGACCTGTACTCCTCGCTCTGGGCATCATGCAATGAGCTCCGTGGAGGGATGGACGCGTCGCAGTACAAGGACTATGTCCTGTTTATGCTCTTTATCAAATATGTCAGCGATAAATACGCTGACAGCGATGATTTCGCGCCACCGGTCGTCATTCCTGCAGGGGCCGCCTTCAAGGATATGGTGGCCCTGAAAGGCAATAAAGAAATCGGCGACAAGATCAACAAGCAAATTATTGCCCCACTGGTTGAGGCCAACAGCCGCCTTGCTCAGAGCGACTTTCCCAACTTCAACGACCCCAACAAGTTGGGTGATGGGGATGAGATGGTCGGACGCCTCACGAATCTTATTGCCATCTTTCAAAAGCCTGAGTTGGATTTTTCCAAAAACAGTGCTGAGAACGACGACCTGCTGGGGGACGCTTACGAGTACTTGATGCGGCACTTCGCTACTGAGAGCGGCAAGAGCAAAGGCCAATTCTACACGCCGAGCGAAGTCAGCCGCGTCATAGCCCAAGTCATTGGTATTTCGCCTGAAACGTCTGTCGGAAGTACGAGTGTCTATGACCCGACTTGCGGCTCCGGTTCACTGCTGCTCAAGGTTGCGGCGCAGGCGGGCAAGCAAATCACCTTGGAAGGCCAGGAGAAAGACGTAAGCACAGCGGGTCTGGCACGGATGAACATGATTTTGCACGACTTTCCCACTGCTAATGTGCAGACGGGCAACACACTCTCAAATCCTAAATTCAAAGACGGCGAAAGCCTGCGCACCTATGACTACGTGGTGGCAAACCCGCCCTTCTCGGACAAGGCTTGGAGCACTGGCCTCACGCCAGCCAAGGATACTATCAGCGTTTTGCCTGGGGTGAGCCGCCGGCCAAACAGGGCGACTACGCCTACCTTTTACACATTATTCGCAGTATGAAAAACACTGGCAAGGGTGCCATCATCCTGCCGCACGGCGTACTATTCCGGGGTAACGCTGAAGCGACTATCCGCCGCAAACTGGTGGAGTCAGGCATCTTAAAGGGCATCATCGGTTTGCCTGCCAACCTGTTTTACGGTACGGGCATTCCTGCCGCCATTCTGGTGCTGGATAAGGAAAATGCCGAAGGTCGGCAGGGCATCATGATGATCGATGCCAGCAAGGGCTTCACCAAGGACGGCCCCAAGAACCGCCTACGCGAGCAAGACGTTCACCGCATAGTAGACACGTTCCGAAAGGGCGAAGACGTGGACAGCTACGCCCGCATGGTTCCCTTCAGCGAAATTGCCGACCCACGTAACGATTACAACCTCAACCTGCCCCGTTACATTGACAGCAGCAACACCGAGGACATTCAGGATTTGCAGGGCCACCTCCAGGGCGGCATTCCGGAGCGCGATTTAGACGCCTTGAGTGTCTACTGGGACGTGATGCCCAGCCTCCGCAGCGCCTTGTTTACCCCTATGCGTGATGGCTACAGCACTCTCGCGCCTGACCTGGCCGACCTCAAGCCACAGATTTTGGAGCATGCCGAATTTGGCGCTTTTCAGGATTCGGTCAACGCGCTGTTCGCCGAATGGAGACAGCGCAACCGTCCCAAGCTGGAAGCGCTCAAGGTGGGCGACTCTCCCAAGCACCTTATTCAAGACCTTGCAGAAGACCTGCTGGGCACCTTCCGCGCTGCGCCATTGGTTGACCCTTACGCCGTATACCAGTCACTGATGGACTACTGGCAGGCTGGCATGCAAGGCGACGCCGAGCTGATAGCGGCTGACGGCTGGGTGGCGAAGCCCAGCCGGATTCTGGTCATAGACAAGAAAGGCAAGACCAAAGACAAGGGGTGGATGTGCGACCTGTTGCCCAAGCCATACATTGTGGCCCGCTATTTTGCTGAGAAACAGGCTGAACTGGATGCCAAGAGCGCTGAGCTGGACGCCGCCCGCAGCGAGCAGGACGAACTGACTGAAGAACACAGCGCTGAAGACGGCCTGTTTGCTGAACTGGACAAAGTCAGCGCCAAAGACGTGAAGGGCTTACGCCCCAGCTACAGCGGTCCTGACAATGCAGATGAGCTGGCAACCATTGACCGCTGGCTGAAACTGGACAGCCGAATCATTTCGCTGAAGAAAAAGGTCAATGAACTGGACGCGCAACTGGACGCCGCCGCCTACGCTCAGTACGACAAGCTCTCCGAGGCTGAGGTGAAAAGTCTAGTTATTGACGACAAGTGGCTGGCTGAACTGGAGCAGCAACTGCACGCTGAGCAAGACCGCGTGTCTTACCGCCTGACCGGACGGGTGCGCGACCTGGCTGAGCGTTACGCCGAGCCGCTGCCCCAGCTAGAGCAGCAGGTGAGTGAGTTGCAACAACGTGTAGAGTCACACCTGGCCCGCATGGGCTTCAGCACGGAGGCCCAAGCATGAGCGACGTGCCAGAGGGGTATAAGCAGACTGAGGTGGGGGTGATACCCGAGGATTGGGAGGTGAGGAAACTAGAGGAAGTGGGGGAAGCTCTGATAGGTCTGACCTATTCGCCAAATGATGTAGCAAGTGAGGGCATCCTAGTTTTAAGGTCTTCAAATATACAAAGCGGGATGCTTGCCTTCGAAGATAACGTGTATGTGAAATCTGAAGTCCCAGAAAGGCTTATGGTTAAGCCAGGCGACATCCTGATATGTGTTAGAAACGGTAGCAGAGATTTAATTGGCAAATCTACGATTTTGGATAGCCGGGTAAAGGGGATGACTTTTGGCGCATTCATGAGCGTTTTTAGAAGTCCATACTCTCAATATCTGGCCCATTTCTTCAAATCCCATATTTTTCTCGCACAGGTTGAGCAGCATCTTGGCGCAACTATCAATCAGATTACGAATGCCAGCATTTACTCTTTCGTGGTTCCATTTCCCCCCACCCCCGAACAGAAAGCCATTGCTGAGGTATTAGCCGATACCGATGCGCTGATTGCCGCGCAGGAGCGGCTGATTGCCAAGAAGCAGGCCATCAAGCAGGGGGCCATGCAGGAACTGTTAACGGGGCACAAGCGGTTGGAGGGGTTTGAAGGGGAGTGGGAAGAGGTACGGTTGGGAGATGTGGCTGAAATGGCAAGCGGCGGCACGCCTGACACTAAAAATCCAGCTTTCTACGGTGGTGAAATCCAATGGGTTTCTATTGCCGACATGTCACGGACTGGCAAATTCCTACGTTACACAGAAAAAACTCTTTCAGGTCTCGGTTATGAAACATCGGCGGCACGCTTGTTCAAGCCACCCGTGTTGCTTTTCGCCATGTATGCCTCGATTGGAAAGGTTTGCATCGCGACTCAAGAAGTGTCTAGCAGTCAGGCAATCCTTGGAATCGACTGCGGCACAAGGCTGGATATTGAATATCTGTATTACTATCTGAGCTTTAACGAGGATAGTCTGAAAGGTCTTGGACAGCAGGGCACACAGGCGAATCTCAATAAGGGCATAGTTCAAGACCTTTTCATTCCGCTCCCCGACTTCCCTGAGCAGCAAGCCATCGCCTCTATCCTCTCCGACATGGACGCCGAAATCGAAGCTTTAGATCAGCAACTAAGTAAGACGCGGGCACTCAAGCAAGGCATGATGCAGGAACTCCTGACGGGAAGGACAAGGCTGATATGAGTGACATCACACCCATCTACAAAACCATCAGTGAACTCCTGAGCAACCAGACCTTTTCGATCGACGACTACCAGCGTGAGTACAAGTGGGATGAGAAGAACATTCAGGAGCTGCTGCGTGACCTGCAAGGCAAGTTTGAGTCGTCTTACCGGGAAGGTGACCAGACGAGCAAGGTCTCCACATACGACAGCTACTACCTGGGTTCCATCATTCTGAGCAATCAGGGAGAGAAGAAATACCTGGTGGATGGTCAGCAGCGTATGACCTCGCTGACCCTGCTCTTGATAGCGCTGATGCACAAGACCCAGGCTCTGTATCCGAAAGTGGCACAGAAGCTCTCCAGCCTAGTGTTCTGGGACGATAACGGGATCGACCGCTTCAAGCTCGATATTCCGGAGCGGCTTGAGGTCATCAATGCCTTATTCAATGGTCAGGACTTCAACCCTGACGGCAAAGATGAGTCCATTCGCAACATTTATGCCCGTTACGGCCAGATTGAGCAGGATGCACTCTGGGAGGAACTGGGGCCGGCACTGCCACACTTTGCCTACTGGCTGATGGGACGCGTGGGTCTGATTGAAATTCAGACAGGAGACGATGCCAAAGCTTATGCCGTCTTCGAAACGGTCAACGACCGGGGCAAGCCGCTCAGTCCTGTGGACATGCTCAAGTCTTACCTCCTGGGCAAAATTAACGATGAAGACCGGCGGCGGCAGGCAAACAAGGTGTGGCGTGAAGAGATTGAGAAGCTGAGCAGCAAGGATGAACCAGACCTGGATGTTCAGGCCATCAAAGCGTGGCTGCGAGCGCAGTATGCCCATACCATCCGCGAGCGTAAGGCGGGTGCCAAGGACGGCGACTGGGAACTGATCGGCGGCAGCACGTTTCACCGCTGGGTCAAAGAGCACGAACGGGACTTGGGCTTGGAAACGGCGCAGGGAGCCGAGCGGTTCATGTTGCACCTCATGCCATTCTTCATGAAGGCGTATCGTCTGATCCTGGGGGCCCGCAAAGAGTACACACCAGGTTTGGAAGCTGTGTTTTACAACGCCCACAACGACTTTACCTGGCAGAGCACAGTGTTGCTTTCGCCCCTGACGCTGTCGGATGACGATGAGACCGTACGCCGCAAAATAGAAGTCACGGCACGCTACTTGGACATCTGGATTATGCGCCGCGTGGTGAACTACATACGCGTTTCCTACTCCAGTGTGTCTTACGCAATGTTCCCGCTGACCAAGGACATCCGGCATAAAAGCCTGCCTGAACTGGTTGAAGTGCTCACCCAGAAGCTGGCGGAGGAAGAGCAGGACATCAGCTTTGCAGGCAGCCCTTCACGGGGACGCGAAGGCCTCAAAGCACTGGGGCTGAATCAGTTCAGCAAGCGCTATATCTTCCACCTCCTCGCCCGCGTCTCAGAAGAGGTCGAAAGGGGCAGTGGCCGCAGCGAACGCTTTGACCAGTTTGTCGCCAGAAAGAAGAACGGTTATGACATCGAGCATATCTGGTCCAGCAACCTGTTTGAGCCTGGAGGTGAGTTTGCCGATGAGCAGGAGTTCCAAGAGTGGCGCAACCGTGCCGGCTCTCTACTTCTGCTCCCCGCCGATGTCAACCGCAGCCTGCAAGACAAGCCTTACGAGTACAAGCGCGGCAAGTATGCGGCACAGAATTTCTACGCAGCCAGCCTCCACGAAGCACCTTACACCAATCAGCCACAGTTCAGGAATTTTAGGGAGAGCCTTCCATTTCCAGACCTCTTTGAGCCACTCCTTCAATTCGGTAAAGCTGAGCAAGAGAAGCGCTCCGAACTCCTGCTGCACCTGGCCGAGCGCATCTGGTCGCCTTCGCAAATAGAGCGTGCTGCACAAGGTTAGAGGAGAAAGCTTGCTGCCATATTCAAGTCAAAATTATCTATACCGCGCACCCTATCAACTCATCCAATGGAGGGAATGGGGGGTAGATTATTACTAGTCTTCACCCCAGGGGTGAATGACTCTGCGGCAGGTGCATCGCGGTGCAGGTGAAGTTTAGAACCAAGAAGCTCCGAAAGCAGTATGAATCCAAGAAAGCAGCAACGAAGGCGTATGGTCCTGAGGTAGCCAAGAAGTACGTTCAGCGTATTGGCATCATCAAACAGACAGCTTCCTTGGAAGAACTTCAAGCTCAGCATCCCCTCCGGTGTCATGCCCTCAAAGGTGATAGACAGGGCGAGTGGGCCATCAACTTAACCGGATTCATGCGGCTGATTTTTACCTTTAAAGACGAGGAATTAACCATCGTGTGTATTGAAGAGGTGAGCAAACACTATGACGACTAAAGCTCACGAGACCTCCCTTCCGCCCCTGACCGACTGGGCCATCCCACCGGGAGAGTACCTGGCTGAGGTTCTGGAAGACCTGAACATGACTCAGGCTGATCTGAGCCGCCGCATGGGCAGACCGGCTCAGGCCATCAATGAACTGATCAAGGGCGAAAAGGAGCTGACGCCCGAAACAGCGCTGCAGTTGGCGCAAGTGGTCGGCGTTCCGGCACACATCTGGACCGGCCTGGAAAACGATTACCGGCTCATTCTGGCCCGTCAAACCGAACAGAAAAAAATCAAAGAAGAGCGTGACCTGCTTAAACGGTTTCCCCTCGGAGAAATGGCACAGTGGGGATTCATCAAGATAGTTCGTGACAAGGCGGAGCAGGTCATTCAATTGCGTCAGTTTTTTGGTGTGGCCACATTGACCGCGATCCCCAACGTCAGTGATTACAAACCTGCGTTCCGAAAGCAGGAAGGCAAAAAGGACCACTCCTATGCCATTACTGCCTGGCTTCAGGCCGGCAAGCATCAGGCCGCGAAACAGGCAACGGCCGAGTTTCAAGCGGATGCTCTGGCAACGTGCACCACCAGAATTCGTCACCTGAGTTGCGAAGACCCAGCGAAGAGTATTCCAAAGCTCAAAGCTCAATTGGCGGACTGCGGTGTCGCCTTAGTCCCCCTCCCCCATTTCAAGGGGACGGGTGTTCATGGAGCTGTGTTCTGGGAGAAGAGGAACGGCGTCGACCGGGCGGTCGTGCTGGTCACCCTGCGCCGTAAGTACAGCGATACCTTCTGGTTCACCCTGCTGCACGAGCTGGGACACGTCCTGCTGCATAAACCCGACCGGCGGAAAGTCTTTCTAGATGTAGGCGGAACGTCAGCGCAGGAAGATGAAGCCAATGCGTTTGCCGCCTCTCGGCTTCTCCCCTTAGAGGCGTACACGGCTTTTGTTGAAGCAGGCGATTTCAGTCAGACCGCGATTCAGAGCTTCGCTGCGCGTGAATCCATCTGTCCTGGGATCGTCGTTGGTCGCCTACAGAAGGAAAAAATCATCAGCTACAGAGAGCTTGATCACTTGCGTGTCCGCTATGAATTCTCTGCCGAGGATTTCGCCGAGTCATGACAGGCGCCGAATCCCAGCACCTGGAGTGGAAGGAGTCCTGGCGCGACGAGTACCTGAAATGGATCTGCGCCTTTGCCAACAGTGGAGGCGGCACACTGGTGGTGGGCCGCGGCGACTCTGGCAGAGCAGTTGGCGTCGCTGACCCACAGCGGCTGCTGGAGGACCTGCCCAACAAGATTCGCAATCTGCTGGGACTCGTTGTTCCCGTGCAGCTGCGTCATGAAGAGGGGCACGCCCTGATTGAGATTCACGTCGAGGCTTCTCCTTACCCTGTCTCCTACCGCGGCAAATACTACTCCCGCAGTGGCAGCACCACACAGGAACTGAGCGGGTCAGCGCTGGACGCCTTTTTGTTGCGAATGCAGGGCCGCCACTGGGACTCAGTACCTGTACCGAAAGTTGGGCCTGCCGACCTGAGCGATCAGGCGCTGGCCCGCTTCCGCACTCTGGCGGCCCGCAGTGGCCGGGTAGAGATAGAATGGCTGGAAGAGTCTGACACGGTGCTGTTAGAGCGTCTGCGCCTGCTGGATGGAGATTACCTCAAACGGGCAGCGATCCTCCTCTTTCACCCTGACCCGGAACGGTTTATTGGCGGCGCGTTCGTCAAAATTGGAGCTTTTGGCGACAGCGACGCTGACCTGAGGTTCCAAGACGAAGTGCATGGGCCGCTGATCTTACAGGTGGAGCGGACGGTAGAGGTGCTGAAGGCCAAGTACCTCAAGGCACTGATCAGCTACCAGGGCTTACAGCGCATCGAAACCCTCCAAGTGCCTGAAGCCGCGCTCCGCGAGGCCGTGCTCAATGCCGTCGTCCACAAAGATTACGCCAGCAGCGTGCCCGTCCAAATCAGCGTGTACCCAGACCGGCTGCTTATTTTCAATCCAGGACAATTACCGCAGGGCTGGACGCTGGAAAAACTGCTGGGTAAACACGCCTCCCTACCTTTTAACCTGGATATCGCCAACACGTTTTTCCGGGCCGGCCAGATTGAATCGTGGGGGCGCGGTATCGAGCGGGTGCGGGAGGTCTGCCGCGCAGCTGGGGCCGCTGAGCCGCAGTGGAGGGCTGAGCCCACAGAGCTCTGGGTGGAATTTGAACTTCTGCAGGAACAAAGCGGCCGGGCGACCCCCCAAGTCACCCCCCAAGTCACCCCCCAAGTCAAGTTACTGATGACTCTAGGGGAGCGAACCCTGAGCCGACAGGAGCTGCAAGAGGAACTGGGCCTCAAGGACATCCAAAACTTCCGGCAGGCCCACCTTCTGCCGGCATTAGATGCAGGACTCGTCGAAATGACCATTCCTAACAAACCCACCAGCCGCCTGCAACAGTACCGCCTGACCGAGGAGGGACGCGCCGCCGTCGATCAGCAAGGAGACATTCCATGACCACACTCCGTCCAGAAATCAAAACGCAAAAGCGGGTGCTGAAGTTCCTGCAATCGCAGGGCTACGCCTACCTGGGTGATTGGAAGAACCGGCATCCCAACAAATGCATTGAGACCGAACTCCTGACCACGAACCTGCAGAAGCGTGGTTACTCGAAGGCACACATCTCGCAGGCCCTGCAGCAGCTCACGGCTGCGGCCGACACCACCGGAGTCACGCTCTATCAGGCTAACCTGCGAACCTACAGCCTGCTGCGCTATGGGGTAAAAGTTCAGGTGGCCGCAGGAATGCCGCATGACACGGTTCACCTGATTGACTGGGATCACCCTGAACGCAATGACTTTGCCGTGGTAGAGGAGGTCACCCTCAAAGGTGGACATGAGCGCCGCCCAGATGTGGTGATTTACGTTAACGGGCTGGCCCTCGTTGTGCTTGAACTCAAACGGGGGTCGGTAGAGGTCGCCGATGGCGTCCGTCAGCTCATCACCAATCAGGAGCCCATTTTCAATGAGGCCTTTTTCAGTACCGTACAGCTGGTCCTGGCGGGTAACGACTCCCAGGGCCTCTACTACGGCACGGTGGGCACGCCAGAGGAGTTCTTTGTCCGGTGGAAAGGGTTAGAGCGGGCCGATCTCGCTGCAGACGCCATCCCTGAGGGCCACTTTCTGGATGAACCGCTGGCCGAAATCTGCGACAAGGTACGTTTACTCGACTTGTTACATAACTTCGTCATCTTTGACGGCGGACGTAAGAAGGTGCCGCGTATGCATCAGTTTGAGGCCATCAAGGCTGCCCAGGAAAGAATCAAACGGTATGAGGGGGGCGTCATCTGGCATACCCAGGGCAGCGGCAAAAGCATCCTGATGGTGCTGCTGGCCAAGTGGATTCTGGAGCACGAACCAGATGCCCGAATCCTGATTTTCACAGACCGTGACGAACTGGATAAGCAGATCGAAGGGGTGCTGCGCAACACAGGCGTGGTGGGCGCCAGTGCCCAGTCCACGCGGGTCAGCTCGCGGGCGGACCTCATCGAGAAGCTCGCCGACCCCGGGCAGCGGGTGATGTCCGCCCTCCTTCACAAAATTGATGCCAAGGACCTCTCCGGAAAGCGCCCTCACATCGCAGGCAAGTTCTACATCTTTGTAGATGAAGCTCACCGTACACAGGGCGGCAACATGAACCGTCAGATGAAGCGCTGGTTCCAGGGCGCCATCTTTGTCGGTTTTACAGGCACCCCACTGCTCAAGCAGGACAAGGAGATGACGACAGAGGTCTTCGGCACCTTTATCCATACCTATAAATTCGATGAAGCGGTAGAGGACAAGGTCGTGCTCGACCTGAAGTATGAAGCGCGGAATGTGCCGCAGCGACTCACGTCACCGGAGCTGATCAACGACTGGTTCGACGCTCAAACCAGGTCGCTCAACAGCAGTCAAAAGGCGCTGCTCAAAATGCGCTGGGCCAACATGGAAAAACTAATGAGCTCAGAGGGGCGCAAGCGGGGCATTGTCTTCGATATTGTCAAGGACTTCGGCATCAAGCCGCGCTTTATCTCAGGGCGCGGTACCGCCATCTTGGTCGCGCCGTCTATTTATGATGCCTGTCACTACTACCGCATGTTCCAGCAGACACCGCTAGGGCCGCACACTGCCCTCATTACGTCATACCAGCCTAATCACAACAACATTTCAAGGGAACCGGCGGGCAGCGACGAAAGGTATAAATTTGATACCTATACCCAGCACGTCCTGGGTTCAGGGCAAACGACCAAGCAGTACGAAGACGAGATGAAACGGCGCTTTATTGAAGAGCCGGAAAATTGCAAATTGCTGATTGTGGTCAGCAAGCTGCTCACAGGGTTCGACGCGCCTTCTTGCACATACATTTACCTCGACAACGAACTGCATGACCACAACCTGTTTCAGGCCATCTGCCGCACCAACAGGTTGGATGGAGCCGATAAGGATTACGGCCACGTCGTGGATTACAAGGAACTGTTCAAGGATGTCCAGAACGCTATTGCCGTCTACACGTCCGACCAACTGGCGACGGACGCTCAAGGGGACGATGGAAACGTCATCCTTAAAGACTGGAAGGCTGAAGGCAAGGCGCAGTTGGACGCGGCGCACGAGGCCCTGAGATACCTGTGCGAGCCCGTATCCCCACCTCAGCAGCTCGAGCAGTTCATTTCCTATTTTTGCGGCGACATTTTGGACGCTCAGGCCCTGGCCGATACCGAACCGCTCAGGATCAGCTTCTACAAGGCCAGCGCGGCGTTCCTGCGAGCTTACGCTGCAGTTGCCCAGGTGCTCGTTGAGGCCGGCTACACTCCAGAGCAAGCGGCGCAACTCGAGAAGGAAAGCGCCTTCTACAGCGAGATGCGTCAGAACATCAAAAAAGCCTCTGGAGAAGAGCTGGACATCAAGCCTTATGAGCAGGGGATGCGTCAGCTGATCAATATGTATATCCAGGCAGACCCCGCGCAGGAGGTTGGGCAGCTCAGTGAGATGACGCTGGTGCAGGCCATTGTCGAGACCGGGATCAATGACGTCATTGCCCAGCACATCAACAAGTCAGGCCGCTACTCCAACCGGGCAGTGGCTGAGACGATTGTCAACAATGTCCGCAAGACCATCATCCGTGACCAATTGACGGACCCGCGGTTCTACGAGCAGATGTCTGACTTGCTTGATGACCTGATCAAGCAGCACCTGGCCGGTACGCTGGCCTACGAAGATTTCCTGAGGGAGACAGAGCAGCTTATTCGTGATCTGGCGGCCAAGGGCCAAACGGAAGGAGTGCCGAGCAGCTTGATGGGTCGGCAGGCAGCCACCGTCATTTTCAACAATCTGGGCGGACTCAAGACCAGTGGAGTGTTTTCCGTCCCAGAAAACGCAGACGAGCGGGCTCAGTTGGCCCTTGATATTGACCAGGCACTCAAAGAGCAAGCACCCGCCGCCTGGCGGGGCGACGAAATGCGGCAGCGGCAGGTCAAGAACATTCTCTACCCTCTGATGTCCCGTGACCGGGACGCCACCGAAGCGCTATTCGAGTTGATCTTCAACCTGGGAAGCTACTGATGAAGGCGGGGAGCACACAGGAGCCGGTCACCATCGGCGACCTGGAAATGACATTGATCCTTAAAGATGTTAAAAACGTTCACCTCAGCGTCCATCCGCCTGACGGAAGGATCACCTTGGTGGCACCACTGGGCACCCGGTCTGATGTGGCCCGCGCCTACGCCATCTCTAAGCTCGAATGGATTCGTAAGCAGCAGCAGGCGCTCAATGAGCAGGCCCGGCAGTCAGCCAGAGCGTTCACCGAGCGCGAAACCCATTACTTGTGGGGCAGGCGGTACCTGATGACCGTTCAGGAAGCTGATGGCCGCCCAAAGGTCGAAGTAGACCACAGCCAGATCATCCTGACTGTCAGGCCAGAGACTTCCGTGGCCAAACGTGCTGAAGTTATGCACAGGTGGCATAAAAGCCTGCTCTACAAGGCGGTTCCTCCCCTCATCAGCAAGTGGGAGGATATTCTTCAGGTCAGGGTGCAGCGCTATTTCCTGCAGCGCATGAAGACGCGCTGGGGCAGCTGCAACCCGGAGCGTGGGCATATCCGCCTCAACACCGAACTGGTCAAGAAACCAAAGGAGATGCTTGATTACGTGGTGCTCCACGAAATGGCTCATTTACTTGATCATACCCATGGCCAGCAGTTTCAAAGCATCCTGAATGCCCACTTTCCGCAGTGGCGTGAGGTCAGGCAGGAGTTAAATGCGCTGCCTTTAAGCGAGTAGTTCAAGTCGGCGGTCATTCTCGTATAGAGCTTATAGACAGGTGAGCTGTCTCCCACCCGCAAAGGCGAAGATCTTGAGCACGTTTCAGCCCAGTCACTATCAGCAGGCCATCTTCGACTTCGTGCGGAGCGGTACCGGTGACGGAGTGGTCCGCGCTACAGCAGGCTCAGGCAAGACCACGACCCTGGTCGAGATCGCCAAGCAATTACCGAGTGATCTCGATGCGGTATTTCTGGCCTTCAATACCCATACCGCCAACGAACTCAGGGCGCGGCTCCCCAGACATGTCAGGGCCTGCACGGTCCACTCGCTCGGCCGCCGGAGCTTACTGGACCGGTTTTCACATCTTGGGAAGCGTGATGCCGACACCCGGAAATCCAGACTCCTGATCAGAGAAAGCATCGACGGTAATGCTCCAGGAATTCCTTCCAAATCTGGCCTGCCCGTTAGGAGGGTCAGGCAAACTGGAGGAATACTATGGGAAAGCAGCGCAAAACCTGGTCGCCTGAGGTTAAGGAAGAAATCGTCCTGGCCGTACTCAGTGGTGAGAAATCCATCGCAGAACTGGTTCGTCAGCATGGCGTGGCTGAAAGCCTGATTCACAACTGGCGTGCTCAGTTCCTGGAGGCGGGCCGTGCCCGCCTCGCTGGCAACAAGCAGGATGACGGCTTCAAGGTGCTGGAGAAGGAGAACGAGCGCCTGAAGAGCTTGCTGGGTGAAAAAGAATTAGCCCTCTACATCGCAAAAAAAGCCAGGGGTCTTTAAGCCTGGAAGAGCTTCTCGACCTGTACGAGCAAGTGCGTAAAGACCATCCCCATCTCAGCCTGTCCAGCTTCGCCCGCGAAGCTGATATCCCTGTCTGGCGGCTCCGTGATGCTCGTCAGCAGGAAAGGCATTGTGTCGAACGCGAGAAACGGAGACGTGAGCGACAGGAACGTATTCGAGAGATGGCTTTGCGTTACCCAACCTGTGGTTATAGGCGCATCCACCATCTTCTTCAACAGGAAGCTAAGGAGACAGGGCAAACCTGTCCAGGACGACATGAAGTGCGTCTGACGCTGGTTGAACTTCAACTTAGCCCTCCAGCGGCTAAGAAGGCAAGACGACGGGTCCCTGGGGTCGTGCCAGCCACTTTGTGGCCTATGGGTAGACGGATTCAAATTGATGCCACTCGCTTCGCTTTACAAGATGGGGTGTCCTGGGCATATGTCGTCCTGGACGCGGAAACTCGTGCAGTATTGAACATTCACGTGGTGCGTTCGTTGTCAGCCAGCAGCGCGGTCACCGCGCTGCGAGGAGGAGCCAAGGAACTGAAGAAACTGGGAATTGAGGAATCGCTGGTCGTGATGTCGGATGGCGGCTCGGACTTCACGTCCCACGAGTTCAAAGCGGCCTGTGACGAGGTGGGCACTTGGGTCAGAGCGAAGGTGTCGCAAAAAGGGGGAATGTGCATCCTGGAGCGAGTCAACCGCACGCTGAAGTACGAGTTCATTTTCAGAGAGGAACCGCAGACCAAAGCGGAACTCAGCGCGTTATGCGCTGAATTCCGCACTTGGTACAACACTGTCCGGCCTCATTCGGCCTTGGGGTATGGCTATCCCTGGGCTAAACTTTTGGAAGTGGCCGAGTCTCTTAAAGCCGCTTGAAGGATTTTCTGGAGCACTACCGACCGATTGAAACTGGAATTCGCCGTGCCGAGCGAGCAGTGGCTACAAGCAGAGAAATATCTCCAGGAACTGCTGCGCTTCTCAGTCGCCAATCTCACTGACACCAAGGTTGAAGAGCGGGTCGCGCAGCTAGCCGTCGAATACAATCTGACTGCCCCTGCAGATCAGGGACTGGAGGTGCAGTGCCACCGTGAGATCCGCCAGCTGCTGCGCCGGCGACTCGACGTCTTTCAGGAACACGGCGTCTATGACTACGAGGACATGCTGTACTTGCCGGTCGTCCTCAAGCTGGATATTCCCAAGTATGACTTTGTGTTCGTGGACGAGGCGCAGGACCTGAGTGCCGTGCAGCTGGAACTGGTGCTGAGAGCCGTCCGAGAAGGAGGGCGTAGGCTGTTCGTGGGTGACGAGCGTCAGGCCATCTACGGCTTTACCGGAGCAGACGCCGACTCACTGGCACGCATCGTTGAGCGGACCGGAGCCACGGTCCTGCCCCTTTCCGTCACGTACCGCTGCCCCCGCTCGCACGTCGCGCTCGCCCAGCAATTGGCACCGGAAATCGAAGCGGCCCCTGGAGCCCCAGAAGGGAAAATTCATGTCATTAAAGAAGCCTGGCTTCCACGTTGGGTGCGTCGCGGCGACCTGGTCATCTGCCGGTATACCGCTCCACTGGTCAGCAACTGTCTGGCCCTCTTGCAGCAGCAAATCCCCGCCGTGGTCCGCGGCATGGACATTGGCCGGGACCTGCTGGAGATGGCCACGCAGCTGTTCGCCGGCGGACTAAACGGATGGGAGGAACAGCTCGGTGCCTACCGGATCGCCGAAGAAGCCCGCATCCGCCGCCGCGCCGCCAACGAAATCGACGCCGAACGGCAGATCGCTGTCCGGTCCGATCTGCTGGATTCACTTGAGGTCCTCACCGCCGAGGTTGTCCGCCAAGGCCACCACAGACTGGCGAATTTGACCGAATACATCGCAGACTTCTTCAGTGATAAAGGCGGCGCTCCAGTCGTGTTCAGCACCATTCACAGGGCCAAAGGCAAGGAGGCGGACCGGGTCTTCATTCTCTACCCAGACAACATGCCGGCCGTCTATGCCCGAACAGCAGCCGCTGCGCGCGGAGAAGCCTGCGTCCAGTTCGTGGCACTGACGCGCGCCAAAAAGGATTTTATCTTTGTCGAGCAGCAGAGGTCGGAAATGGAGGTCGTTCAGCCATGAGCACTTTGAACCTGGCCCTCGATCATCAGGGAATGCTGGTCAGCGTCCTGACCGCGCCGCGCAGGGCAAAGTACATCTGCCTGGGATGCGGTGGGGCACTACTCGTCAAACGCGGAGAGCAGCGAGCAGCTCATTTCGCGCATGACGCCAGCCACCCAGGAGGCTGCAGCGGCGAAAGTGTCACCCACCTGGCGGCCAAGCGTCTGCTGAGAAGCCAGGTAGAAGCGGAGCTTGTCCAGGACCGGTCAGTGCGGTGGGCCCAGTGCTGCCCCGGAGTGGACGTCACTCAGAGATGCCGGATGCGGACCACGCTGGCTCAGGCGTATGAGGTGGAAGGAAGGTGGTCGGTGCAGGAAGAAGTGGCGCACGGCCACTACCGGTTCGATGTGGCGGTCGTGGTGGGAGGCCAAGCCGTCTTTGGCTTCGAAGTTTTCCACCGTCATCAGATTCCGGACGAGAAAGCGGCGGGGCTCGCCGTGCCCTGGCTAGAACTGGTGGGCGAGGACATCTTGGAATTCAAGCCACGAGTACCATTCAGAGGAAGCTACAAGCAATAGTCGTTGCCCCGACTGCGAGCGACTAAGCGGCACTTTGCGGGAACGGCAGTTACGGGATGCGCAGCGTGGTGAGCAGTCTAGGAAATTTGTTGCCGAAGTAGAACAGGTGCAGCGAACGTGGGCCAACATCTTATTGATAGCGGCGTAAGTTGGCGTCCATAAGCTGACGGGGCAGGTGAATATAGCGGACCCGCTGCCAGGCGGTGACAAGCCTCTTTTTCAGCGCTCTGATGGAGTGGGCACAAAAGTTCCCCAAC
>NZ_CAMPFU010000005.1 GCF_946848805.1 Deinococcus sp. Marseille-Q6407 | reverse complement strand
CAGCGACCTTTTTTTTCCAACTCCGGGAGCACCTGTTCCCGCCAGGATGCAATCCGAAGTTCGTTCCGCTCAGCAGCCCGCCCATCTGGCATCTGTGGGCTGAACCCCAACTTTCGTAGGATTTTACGGACGTGATCATGGTGGTACCACACCTCGAAGTGCCGCCCGATCAGCTCTGCCACGCGTTTTGTCGTCCAAGTTTCGTCAGGAAACCCATGCTGCAGAGCACCCTCCCGCAGGAGGGTGCGAAGCTGGTCGTGCTGAGACTCAGTCAGCCGAGCAGGACGACCAGAGCTGACCGTCGCTTGCAAGCTTCCCTTCTTTCTGAGCCGAGCACTCCAAGAAGTCACCGTGAGCACGGAGACGCCGAAGTGAGCAGCAATTTCGCGGTGTGTGTGGCTGCCTTGCTGCAGCCACTCGGTAGCAGCCAGACGCCGCTCCTCAAGTTGGGCACGAGAATATTGGTTCGGTTGCCATTCCACGGTCCCTAGAGTTTAGCAGCGCATACTTACGCCGTTATCAATAAACACGGCACGCGCACTGGACCGGCAGGGAAAGAGACGGTGAGTTGCGTATAGTCCGGCCTACGTAGCGCACCCTGGCTTACCATTTGAGCGGCTGCGGGATGCAAGGCCGAGCCCTGACTGCAGAAATAGAACGGGTCATCGCCGCTGGGGACACCCTGAACTTCACCTACCGTCAGCCGAAACGGCAGCTGGATGATGTGGAGTGAGAGCGATGAATTCTCAACTTTCCTAGAAGCCAGGAATCCTTACCTGGATCCACAACAGGGAGAAAGGCCATCCGACAGGATTGCTGGAGGAAGCGGCAGCAAATTTTCTCTCCACTGCATGCGAAAAGTGTCAGGATAAAAAGTATGCGAAACCTCCTTTTCACGGCAGCCTTACTGCTCGCCACCTCCGCCTCCGCAGGATCGACCCCTATCCGTGAGCTGATGCAGGGCAGTGGAAGACAGGTACGTTTGGACAACAACATGCTGATGGTCGGTAAACGGACCAGCGCCGGCAAGGACATGACCATGGGAGTGGCGTACTACAGCAACGTGAAAGCCGGTCGCCTGGACGAGATCTACCTGCTGACCTTCCGCTCCTCCCTATCGGTCGCTGAGCTGGATCTGCTTGGAGATAACGTGGCGCGCATCGCCAAGACCTGCTTCAACCTTTCGGCAGACCGTAAGAGCGACATCAAGTCCTTCCTAAGGGTGTACAACGACCTCGGTCCAACGGTGAAAGCCACCAGCTTCGGACCCATGAAACTGGTTTTCGACCGGGGATATACAGAATCCGGTCCGTATACTGCGGTCCGCATGAGCCGTTATGGGACGCCAGGAGTTGCTCCATGGGTAAATTACTGTGTGAAATGATGAAAAAAGCGCTCTTCTATACCGCCGCTCTACTCCTATGTACTTCGTCTGCCCTGGCCGACACCCGTATTCCCGGCAGCAAGGTCTCCTACAACTCTAAGGGGGTCTATGTCGATGAGCGGTACGACACCATCGGCAAAACGTACCTGGCTATCCTCTGCAAAAACGGTGCACCTGAGATCTCCATCTTCAGCAAGAATGCTCTCGCCAGTGAACAGGCTTCTCCTCATATAGACGTACAGTGGACGCGGGACAGCGAATATCTCGGCACATCCGATGGCACCGTACGCCGTGATCGTCAGTCAGGCCAACTTTCCGTCTGGACCATGGACCGTTCTTACACCGCTGCTCTTTTCCTGGAAATGCATTCCGCAAAGTCGTCTCTCTCAGCCACTGTCTTCCGTGGTGGACTAAGCCCAGTCACCTTTACTTTCCCGACCAAAGGCATTCACACAGCGCTGCAAGCCGTCGACTACTGCCGTTGAAAATGGAGGAACCTCCTGTGAAAAAGTTACTCCCCTTCCTTGCCCTCTTCGCGCTCGCTCCAGTTCAGGCTCAAGCCCCACAACTGGGTGTAGCCCCTGCGACCAAAACGACCTGCCCCGCCAGTCACCCGGTCAAAGGCAACATCAACAGCAAGGGTGAACGCATCTACCACACGCCCCAGAGCCGCAGTTACAAGCAGACTCACCCGGAGCGCTGCTACAAAAGTGCGGAGGAAGCCCAGAAGGCCGGCTTCAGAGCGCCTAAGCGATAAAGAAACAGAAAGCAGCTATGGACGGAGCAGCGGTCAAGGTCATTCAGCGGGTGCTCAAGCATGACCGCAAGACGAACAACTACAAAATTGCTCTCGTCCGCGCGCTCAACGACCTGGCCCTGAATTACGCCGGAGTCAGAGGTCAGGGTGCCGGTATCGCCGTTTCACTTAAGCTGATCGCCGAACTCTGGATCGGGTATTACTGGCCCTTCATGAACCAGGAGATACCTGTCTACCAGGGCGGCTTCAGAGAGGGCACCGCCGACGTCGTGTTCAGGCGCGAACTCACTCAGCTCAAAGCACTCTGGCAGGCCAGTGATCTCGGTTCTGCCCGGCCCTCGGACGGCATCGTCTTGGTGTCGGAAGCGGTGAACGGTCAGCTGTCTCCTGAACTGCAGGCCAGCTATGCCAGGTGCGTCAAGCTCATGATCAAAGCTATCCAGCAACCTATCCGCTACGCTGGAGATGGCCCTTCGAATCACGGCGTCTTCAGCAAACCTCGAAAGCTGGCCGAACTGCCTCCCACGGTTGTGACTCTTCCGCAAACCGACCTGTCAGACCTCGTGACCGTGATCAGTGACGAGATGTGGGAGAGTTTCAAGTTCTACTCACTTTACGTGGAAGCCCTCTGTCTTCACGAATGGGCGATGTTCGTTGAAGCGAACGACCGAACCGGATCGGGGATGGATCGTGGTCAGGTCTACCTGGCCCTGACCGACAGGCCGGACAGCCGCAGACCGCTGAACTGGGAACGCAACCAGTTCGAGCTGATGATGATGGAAGGCAAGGACTTGCGGTGCTTCTGGACGGAGGTTCCCCTGAATCCCGGGAACTACGATGTCGATCACATCGTGCCCATCACGACGTACCCGATCAATGAATTATGGAACCTGGTCCCCTCGGAGTCCGAGTTCAACCGTCATCTGAAGCGTGACCGGATGCCCGACCTCTCCTGGCAACCTGTGATGCGGCAGCGGTTGCCCTACATCTACGAGTTGTACTCGGCCAATCCGCATCTGCACCAGACTCTGATACGCGGCGTGCGGCACCGCTTCCCCCAGGCCATCGAAAGTGCTCAGGATCTCTCCGAAGTTGCCATTGAACTGATCTTCGCCGTGGCGGAGTCACGCAATCCTCCGACTTTCAGCACAACCCTCTAACTCCTCTGGCCGGGAGCATCGAATCAGTGGGCTTGAAGGGGGAGTCACGTTGTTTGCATTGTGTGCCACTGAGTTCGGCCAGAAGTCTGCCCCCAAAACATATGCTAGAGCCATGAACAAACTCCTCTTCGCCTTCGCTGCCCTTACCCTCTGCTCCGCCGCACCTATCGCTCAGGCCGGTGGCTACGCCCCCGTGCTCAACACCGCTACGCAACCCGCCATCGTTCCGCAGGGCGATCAGGCTCCGGAGCAGTTCGTCAGGCAACCCGCCGTCGCCGCCAGACTCCAGGCCCTGATCGGCCCGGCTGGCTACCAGCACCTGCTGCACAACATGGATGTCCAGTCTCAGCTGCAAAACGATGCACGCACCTTCGTGATCACCGGTTGCCGTCAGCACGACTGCCCTGCCAACGGCTTCGTCCTGGCTTATGACCGTCTGCACGACGCTCTGCGGGTCTGGCGGGTAGCGGATGGACACGTGAGTGCGGCCAGCGAAGCCACCTGGCACGGTGCTCCCCTGCACGGCGACACCTTGCAGTACATCCGCGCTTTGGGACAGTAGATCGATGGTATGACTGGCAAGCATCCTAATAGCGTTCCATATCGCTCTATGGCATGGGCTGAACCTCTACACTTCAAAGGTGCAATTCGCTGACTGCAACGAAGCTGAAGTGGTCGTCGCGGACCCCCAGACCGAAGTGGTGGAGATCCTCTGGATGAACGACCGGGAAGTGCACCTGCTGCTCCCAGACGGCGAAGAAGCCGTCTGGCCCATCGGCTCCCTGGTCAGCCAATTAGAGGGCGTCGATCGGTTGCAGATTCAGGTCGTAGACGGAGACGTTGCCATCGTCGCTGTCCCTATCGAGGCCATCACCGCTTGAAGAAACCCGTCCTCCGGCTGGACCGCGGCACCCTGGTGATGCAGGAACCGCCGGAAGTGGTCAAGGGCCACTTCATCTGGGATGAGCGCAGCCAGTCCTACCGCGCCCGTGGTATGGCCTACCGCGATATCGCTCTAGAGATGAAAAGCGCCGGCATCAAGTTCGAGGACCGAGCGAAAGCGTTCGGAGACCTGGGACTGACCTACACCCGTGAGATCACTCCCTACCCGCATCAGAAAGAAGCGCTGGCTGCCTGGAAAGCAGCCGGACGGCGAGGAGTGGTCGTGCTGCCCACCGGAGCCGGGAAAACCCTGGTTGCTCAACTGGCGCTGCGGGATACCCCCCGCACTGCCCTGATCTGCGTGCCCACCCTGGACCTCCTGCAGCAGTGGTACAGCGGACTGCTGGCCGCATTCCCTGACACCAGCATCGGCCTGCTTGGGGGAGGCAGCCGCGACGAGACACCCTTACTGGTCTCTACCTACGACTCGGCGGCCATTCACGCCGAAGAGCTCGCGGGTCGCTACACGACCCTAATCTTCGACGAGGTCCACCACCTCCCCAGCGACTTCAACCGCTCCATCGCCGAGATGTCCATCGCGCCCTA
Source organism: Deinococcus sp. Marseille-Q6407 (assembly GCF_946848805.1). Lineage (NCBI taxonomy): Bacteria > Thermotogati > Deinococcota > Deinococci > Deinococcales > Deinococcaceae > Deinococcus > Deinococcus sp. Marseille-Q6407. Next base: position 65,186 of record NZ_CAMPFU010000005.1, on the reverse strand, counting down.
CCGCCTGGGTCTCACCGCCACGCCCAAACGCAGCGACGGCCGGGAAGCGGACCTGGAGCATTTGGTTGGGCCGGTGGTATATGCCGTGTCTCCAGAAGACCTTTCTGGAGACACCCTGGCCGACTACCGCGAAGTGATCATCCGGGTCAAACTTAGTCCCAGTGAACGGGAACACTACGACAGCCTGATGGCCCTACGTAACGAGTATCTCCGGAGATACGGCATCCGGATCGGCTCCACCGAAGGCTGGCAGGAGTTCATCCGCTCCAGCGGTACGCCAGAAGGCCGGCGCGCCTTCCTGGCCCACCGGGAGGCCAAGAGCGTCGCGTACGGCACCGAAGGCAAACTGCGGGTGCTCGAAGAGATCCTGGCGCAGCATCCGAGTGAACGCACCATTATCTTCACCAACGACAACGAGACGGTCTACCGCATCAGCCGGGACTTCCTGATTCCGGCCATCACCCACCAGACCCCCACCAAGGAGCGGCATGCGGTATTGGAGCGGTTCCGGGCAGGCGAATATCGCTTGCTGGTGACCAGCCGGGTGCTCAACGAAGGGGTGGACGTTCCGGAAGCCAGCGTGGCGGTGGTCCTGTCGGGGACCTCCACCGAGCGCGAGCACATCCAGCGATTGGGCCGCATTCTTCGCCGGGCCGAGGGCAAGCAGGCAGTGCTTTATGAGGTGATCACTGAAGGCACGACCGAAGAGCGGGTCAGCCAGCAGCGCCGGGGACAGTGGCAGCCCGGAGGTCTGCCGGACGCCGCCATCTCCGGCTGGGAGGACCTGAATGCTCCCCACTGAACTGCTGACGTTCCAGGTGAAGGGCGGCGTGGTGGAACCACGCCGGCTGAAGCCCACGCCCGGCAACCTGGAACTGGCCGAGACCCTCATCGGTATCTTCGAGCAGCACCTGGGTCATCCACGCTTCGAGCTCGACGAAGCGCTGGCCGAACTGGAGCGGGGACGCCGGGGAATCAAGGTGATCCGGGGGATGGCTCATCTCCTGAGTCAGCAGGCCAGCTTCGAAGCTGCGGGTGCGGCCGAACCATCCGCGGTCCGCGAAAAGGTCTTCGCGCTCGCGCAGGAAGGGGTCCCCAGTCGCCGGCGAACCTCGCAGGTGCTGGAAGCGGCCAGAAGGCAGCTGGGCATCGACGATGGGCAGGATCTCCGCCATCTCCTCTACGCCGACCTGAGCGATCAGCAGACCATGACCGAAGCGCCGGGGCTCTCCCCCACTGAACTGATTCAGCGCTACGACCTCGCCAATACCCAGGGCCAGCTTTACCGGGCCTACTCGCTCGTCATCACCGCCAGGCGCAACGAGCCGGCTCGTTACAAGCAGCTGCTCAAGTACACCAAGCTGTTCGGGTTGATGCTGACCGTGGAGGGTGATCCGAAATTCGGGTTTACCCTCACCATGGACGGACCTAGCAGTCTGCTGGGTTCGACCACCCGCTACGGTCTGGCGATGGCCAAATTTCTGCCAGCCCTGCTGCATGTGACCAAATGGGACCTGACAGCGGAGGTCAAAGCCCGCAAGGACCTGGCCTGGGTCGATCCCAAAGACGACCTGTGGACCCTTGAGCTCACCAGCGAGGACGGCTACGTCAGCCACTACAGGGCCCCCGAAGAGCACGACAGTGCTCTGGAGGCGGGATTCGCCGACCGGTTCGAGAAACTGAAGACCGACTGGACGCTGGAACGGGAGGTGGATCTGGTGCCGGTTCCCGGGGGCGTGATCCTGCCCGACTTCCGGCTGGAGCACCCGGACGGGCGCAGTGTGCTGGTGGAGATCGTCGGCTACTGGCGACCAGAGTACCTCAGGAAAAAATTCGAGCTGCTGCGCAAATCGGGCCGCGAGGACGTGATCATCTGCGTGTCGGAACGACTCAACCTCGAGAAGGCCGGAGTGAAGCACTCCGACTTTGAAGGCCGCATCGTCTGGTTCAAGGGCGTGCTGAAACCTCAAGAGGTAGTGGAACTGGCAGAAGGAGTCAGTCGCTGAGGTCGTGACTGACCGAACCCGGGCTCCACGTCAGTAGACAGTCGCCTGACCATTCTTCCCTACGCTCTTGCCCATGCTGAAACGATTGATGCTTTCCTGCCTGGCCATGGTCAGCACCGGCACCGCTTTCGCGGCCCTTCCACAGGTGCAGTCCGACCTTGCAGCTCTGGGTCGCGGCTCCAGCTGGACGCCTGCTGGACAGATCACCCTGGCATTCGAAACCCACCATCCTCAGGGCATGCTGAAGATTGGTGACCGCTACTTCATGAGCTCCGTCGAAATTCAGGAGCGTCCTGAAAAGTACCAGCAGCCTCAGGGCGGTATGGACCGCAGTCCGGGTAAAGGGCGCGCTCACCTCTTCCAGTTCGATCAAAACGGCAAGCTGCTTAGGGACATCGTGCTGGCCGAGGGAGAAGGTGACATCTACCATCCTGGAGGCATCGATACCGATGGAAAGTACATCTATGTACCGGTGGCTGAATACCGTCCGAACAGCCGCTCGGTGCTCTACCGGATCGAGATCAAGACAGGCAAAGTCGAAGAAGTCCTGCGTTACAACGACCACCTGGGTGGCGTCGTCATCGACCCGGTAGGCGGCAAGCTGCATATGGTGAGCTGGGGATCCCGTCGCTGGTACAGCTGGGATCTGAACGGTGCCGGTCTCCCCATCACGGCAACGGCGCGGATGCAGGCCAATCCGCTGAGCTACATCGACTATCAGGACTGCCATCACATGGAAGGTGAACTGGCACTCTGCAGCGGTGTTGCCTACATGGGAGGTCATCCCAGTGGCGAGAGCATCGGACTGGGCGGCCTCGAAGTGGTGAACTTCAATGAAGGCCGGGTCGTCGCCGGTTTCCCAGTGCCCCTATGGGACCCGGTCAAAACCGACGGCGTGACCCGCGCCATGGCCACCAATCCCTTTACTGTCTGGAAAGCGGACAAGGGGCTACGGTTCGCGTTCGCGCCTCATGACGGTCAAACCGTGGTGTATCTGTACGACGTTAAGTGATGAGCTAAGAGTTGCGAGGGAGAGATAAACTCTCCCCTATTTCTTATTCGCAGGCCACCCCGTCTCCATCCCTATCCATCGCTGCGCGGTACCCAGGCTGACCCCGGCGCAAAGGTGCAGCTCCCGCCGCTTTCGCTGCCGCACAGTTGGCATAGTAGGGTGCGTCGTTCCTGGGCGGTAGATAGGCCGGTTGAGCCGCTGGCCTGGGTGGGGTGGCTGGACGCACTGCCGGAGTACTGCCGATCTGTTTTAAAGGAATCGCTCCTGGGCAGAGCTTGCCAGGTTGAGCCGCATTTAATGGCAGACCCACACTGAACTCCGGCCAGTAGGTTTGCAACTCCTTGATGCTCACTTCGTACTGTCCGTACTGCTGACCACTGAGTTTGTTGATGGCTACGTTCGGCATGACCCACAGACGGTAATCCTGGCCGTCGGTCCACATTTTGAAGAAGCTGGCGGGGATGGTCACTCTCCCCCGTCCGTTCAGGCTGCCTGATTTACCCAAGGTGCCGGTAAGGACCGTCAGCTTGCCGGTCTGTTGGGCGCAGGCCCGTGTGGCATCCTCCAGACCGTTCCAGGCCTGCTGGTTGAAGCTCGGTTCCTGCGGGGCGATATTGCTGAGCAGGAACGAGTTGCTCATGGCAGTAGCGCTGTACTTGAAGTCCGCAGCTGGGGCCAGGTGTCCCCGGTCGTAGCCACTGCCACGGTAGTCGTTGAGGTCTGCGCGGGCATTCAGGGGCAAACGAACGTCCGCCCGGAAGTCGTCCTCGCGGCTGACGTTGCCCTGCAGCTTGGCTGGAGTCAGAACCTCCACCACCAGGCGGGGAATCCGGTCGGTCAGCGAGTAGCTTACCTGGGAATCGGCGGTGCAGAGACTGAAAAGCTGCTCTCCGCGGTACACGCTGGTGACACGGGCCGACTGGTTAAGGCAACCCGTGGATTGAGCCTGCGCAGCAGTGGCGGCCAGCAACAGCAGCAAAGGAAGGGCTTTGTTCACAGGGGCATCCTACTGGAGCGTTCTGACGCATGCCTTTCTAAATAAGCTGTTTGGCTCGGGAAATCATTTAAACCGACAAGGGTCTATGAGCCTCCAGGCGTCCGTTCCCGTTCCGGCACAGTCCGCCCCAGACGCCCGACCGACACCTCGCCCCATTCCAGGTCACTCAGGGCTTCAGGCAGCCCCTCGGCCACCATCGCTGGAGCTTATCTGCCCTTCAGCGAGAGTTGGAAAAACGTCATGTTGCCAAGAGCAAACGTCGAAGTTTCGACACTTGCCGGCAATCTATTTTTGCGTTCTACACGCCCATCCGTCTCAAGAGCGTGATCTGTGGCGACGTCGCCACAACTGGACAGCCGGGGCGTAGGCGGAGGACATCACTATAAGGACGACAACCTCCTTGTTCACGGAAAGTTGGTCAGAAGCGACCGTGCCCAGGGCAACGAATATGAGCGGTAGGGCACTTACCGAAAAGCTATTTTCTGCGTTCCGGAGGCAGATCAGCTTTGAACAACCTATTTGTGGCGACGTCGCCACAAACGCATCCCTCCATGCGCCCTGACTCTGCGCCAACAGATTTGAACCTGTCACCTCAAGCAGGCAATATGAAGTATGACGAAGAGAACGCAGGTGCTGATGGCCTTCAACCATGCTGGGGGAGCGGCGAAAACATCCACCGTTAGGGATGTTGGCTACGATCTGGCACAGCGTGGATTCAAGGTGCTGCTGATCGACCTCGATCCTCAGGCCAACCTTTCCCAGTGGCTGGGGCAAGGCAAAGCCGAGCTGGAGGAGTCGGTCAAGAATTCGCTGGAGCACTACACCCCCTTGCCTAAACCAACCGAAGTTCATGGGATGTCCCTGATTCCCAGTCATCTGGAACTGAGTTACACCGACATGGCGCTCGGAGGCTATCCCAACGCGGAAGGGCGGTTGCGCCGGGCGGTAGATCAGTTGCGTGAAGAGGGAACCTACGACTTTATCCTGCTTGATCCGCCGCCTTCACTCGGCAAGCTGACGGCCAACGCTGCCAACGCTGCCGATTGGGTGATCGTTCCTATCCCGGCCCGTTACAAAGGCATCGTCGCTCTTCGGGGAGTGCAGCGGATGCTGGAACAATACGGGTACACCAACCCCAACCTGAGGATCGCCCTATACGTCATCACTCAAATGGACAACACCTCTCACGCCAAAGAGGCGGTGGAGGTATACCAGGAGGCACTGGGAGATCAGTTGGCCGGCCTTATCACCCACCGGCCAGCCGTCTATAACCGCTGCCAACCTGAAGGTCGTCCCGTCGGAGCGATCGCAGCAGACGCCGAAGCAAAAGAGGAGATCCGTCTGCTGGTGGATCAGCTACTCAGCCGCATCGGAGCCGGCGCATGACCAAGCGGAAACTCAGTGCCGGAATGATGCAGGCCCTGGAAGAGACCAAGTCGGTCGCGCAGAAGATCGAAGATACTCAGGGCAAACGTTTTCCACTGGAATACCTTCCGGTCGGGGACATCCGGCCTTCGCCCTTCCAGGCCAGGTTGGACTTCACCGGTCTGGAATCCCTGGCAGAAGATATCCAGGCCAACGGAGTATTGCAGCCCATCCTGGTCCGCACCCTACCGGGCGGGGGGTACGAGTTGGTCGCAGGAGAGCGCCGGCTTAGAGCTTCCAAGTTGGCCGGTCAGCCGAGGATCCCTGCGATCGTCCGTCCACTGGAGGACCGGCAGGCCAGGCTCTATAGCCTCAAAGAAAACTTGGAGCGGGAGAACCTCAATGCTTACGAGATGGCCCATGCGGTGATTGATCTGGTCAGTCTCTCGCTGGGCAAGGAGACGCAAGAAGTGATTCAGCTGCTGAGTCAAAGGCGTAATACAGTAGAAGAAGTCGTCACGTCGGCGGAAGAAGCTCTGGGTATTCTCGGAAAGGACATTTCACTGCCCGGCTTCCAGCGCCATTACCTGCCGCTCCTGCATTTGCCCGCTGGACTCCTGAAAGCGCTTCGCAGCGGCGCCCCCTACAGCGCGGTGATGGAACTCAGCCGTGCTTCTGAAGAGCAGCAGGCCACCTGGCTTCCCAAGGTGTTGGCAGGAGAGTGGGGCGTACGCGATATCCGGCAGGCACTAAAACAGGAGAAGCCAGCCCGTGCGACAGCGGGTACGGAAAAGGACATTGATCTGAACGAAGAGTTCCGCACACTGCGCTCCCACTTCAGCGCCAAGCAGCTGGCCAGTCTGGATACCCGTAAGAGGAAGAAGGCCCAGAAACTTTTGCAGGAACTCAGGGCGCTGTTCGAAACCGAGCAGTCAGCGAAATAGGTAGCGAGGTCCAGGGGTACCTTGGACGGGTGGCGGTTCCTGTCAGCCGTAGCTGCGTTAAGGCCATCACTCTGTCCCTTCGGTGAAGACATCAAATGCGCGTCACCGAGAAGTCGCCAGAGCGTGGTCCCCGCGTCTCACCCGTAGCTGTACCCCACGACTTTGGTCCCCAGCGGCAAATCGCTAAGGATCTCGGCACGCAGGCTGACCGACTGGCCCTGGCGGCGTGCCTCTCCTTGGATCACCAGGGCGGCAGCGTCACGCAGCAAGGCCCGGTGTGCCTCCCACAGCTCCGGGCTGATGATAGCCTGCACCCGCCCGGTCGTATCTTCCAGCACGAAGAAAGCAAATCCACGGGCAGTCGGTGGCCGCTGACGCGCGATGATCATGCCGGCGGTCAGGGCACGCCGACCATGCTGCAGACTGGCCAACGTTTGAACTCCCAGGTCACGCAGCGCAGCCCGGTGCATGTCCAGCGGGTGCCGGCCACTCGCTGAGACCCCCGCGGTTTTCAAATCCAGCAGCAGCCCATCGTCGGGACCAAGTTCAGGAAGTTCGGGCACCGGCGCGAAGACGCTCAGCAGACCTCGCTGGCCAGACGGACGGGCATGAGCCACCGTGTGCAGCACATAGTACGCTTCTCGGCGGTTTTTGCTGCGATCGACACGGTCGAACGCTCCAGCCCCCACCAGACTTTCCAGCGCCGGCAGGGGACAGGCCACCCGGTCGTAGAAATCTTCCACGCTCTGGTACGCCCCACCCTGCATTCGCTCGAGAACGATGCGGCGAGCCAGGTCATCCGAAACCTGTTCCAGCTGCCTCAAAGGAATACGGACCCGGTCACGGCTCAGGGCACGGTAGTTCAGGCCACTGCGGTTGATACAGACCGGTTCCAGCCTGACTCCCCAGCGGCGCGCCTGCTGCGCTGTAGTACTCAGCGGCCACATACCAGGGTGCTCACTCAATACCCCAGCCAGGAACGCGGCCGGGTGATGCTGCCGCATCCATGCACTGGCATAAGCATGCTGGGCAAAAGCATGCGAGTGGCTTTCTGCGAAGCCGTAGCCGCGGAACTGCGTGCACTCAGTGAAGACCGCTTCCGCCTCTTCAGGAAAAGCGCCGACGGTCAGCGCCGCGCCCAGGACGAACTGCCGGCGCAGCTGCTCCAGTTCACCTGCGTCCTCCACTCGGCTCAGGCAGCTGCGGAAGCGGTCCGCCTCCGGCCAGGAGTAGCCGGCGAACTGTACCGCGATGCGCAGAATCTGCTCTTGAAACAGCAGGGTCCCGTGAGTGGACGCCAGTATGGTGCGCAGCGGCTCCATTCGTTTGGGCACCGGCTCCTCACCACGGGCGCGCCGCACATACGGATGCACGCTGCCCGACTGGATGGGCCCGGGCCGAATCAGGGCAATCTGGTGGGCCAGCGCCTGCAGATCGCCGGGGTGCAGCCGGGCGGCCAATTGGGTCTGGGCCGGGGACTCAATCTGAAAGAGGCCCAGCGTATCGCCCGACGCGATGCGCTGCCAGACCTGGGGATCGTCCGGCAGGGCACCATAATTCACCCACTCACCACTCAGCCGCAGGGCCTCTTCGCGGGCCCGCTCCAGCGCCGAGAGCATCCGCAGGCCCAGCAGGTCCAGCTTGACCAGGCCCAGCCGCTCGATGTCGTCCTTGTCAAACATCAGCATCCGTAGGCCACCGCTGGAGCGCATCAGCGGGCTGTAAAATGTCAGCGGCCGACTGGACAGCACCACGCCACCCGAATGAGGAGCGAGATGACGCACAAACCGGGGCTCCATGCTTTCCAGCAACCTGAGCAGGGTTTCCCGAACCGGAGCCGTTCCCAGAACCTCGTCGAAGACCAGTTCGGCTTCCCGGGCGCGGTGCGGCCGGTGGTGGCGGTAGTCGCGGCCCAGCGCACGGGACAGTCGGTCCCGCAACTCCTTGGGAAGCCCCAGTGCCCGGCCCAGGTCCTGCACCGCGCTCGGCAGGCGGTAGGTCACCCGGTTGGCCACCATCGCTTCGCCGCTGCCCTGATCCCCGAAGCGCTCTTCGACCCAGGCCAGCACCTGACTGCGCCGAGAACTGGCGATGTCAATATCGATGTCCGGCATCTGGGCGCGCCCGGTATGCAAGAAGCGCTCGAACAGCAGGCCGTGCTCCAGGGGATCTGACAGCGTGATGCCCAGCAGGTAGCACAGCACTGATCCAGCCGCCGATCCGCGTCCGGCGGCCAGAATGCCATGCTGGCGGCAGTAATCCGTCACCTCTGCAGCCAACAGGAAAAATCCGGCCATCTCCAGCTCCCGCACCGTCGCCAACTCCTCACGCAGCCGGCGGTCTGCTTCGGCCAGCCGGTGAGGGTAGTGTTCAGGCAGTGCGGCGAAGGCTCGGGTCTCCAGTAGGGACTGCGCCGTCTGCCCAGGAAGCAGTCGCGGCTCCGGAACACTGAGACGCTCCGGCAACAGGTTGAGCGCACATTCGCTCGCCAGCTTTTCGGCATTGAGCAGGGCGTCCGGAAAGAAGAGTTTGGCTCCCCAGTCAAGCGGCGTCCGCACCCAGGCGCAGGCGTTTCTGGGCCGCTCCGGGTGCGGCACGCTGACATCCGTGCCCAGGCGGGCGCAAGTAAGGGCGTCCAGCAGGGGATAGTCCTCAGGTGCAGCCATACAAACCTGCGGGGCCGCTACCACCGGCAACTCCAGGTCGCGGGCCAGGCCGCGCAGCAGGCTGAGCCGCCGCGCTTCTCCCGGTGCCTCGCCGTGATAGAGCTGCACGTAGAGGTTGAAACGGAACGCGGACCGCAACTCCCTCAGGAGAGCCGCGATCCTCGGAATCTGATGGCGTTCTCCCAAAGAGGTGGGAAATCCGCTGCGGCCACCGGTCAAACAGACCAAGCTGTCTGGTTCGGCCGTGCCCAACAGGCTGGCCGGTAAAGCGTCCAGCTCGTTCATCCGAACGTGCGTGATCCACTCACACAGCCGGGCGTATCCGGTACGGTTCCTGGCGAGTAAGATCAGCGGCCAGATTTCCGTTGCTGAAGAGGCCCGTGCTGGAGCAGGAAAGGCGACCGGAACAGTTGCCCCGATTAGGCTGCGTAAGCCATGTTCCCGCGCCGCTTCACACAGCTCGGCGGCGCCCGACACGCTGAGATGATCGGTCAATCCGACAGCGCTGAAGCCAGCCGCAGCCGCCCGCTCAACCAGACGCCCCGGTGATACTGTGGACCGCCCTTCCGAGAAGAACGACTGACAGGTCAGCAGGGCCGTCAGTCCTGGACGCGTGCCAGCCACCAGCACTCCTCCTTGCCTCGCTCATGGTGCAGCTCCGCGGTCAGGCCACCAGCCTGGACCAGAAAACAGTCGCGCCCCGCTTCTCCCAGCCACCAGCGTCCACCATACTGCCAGCGGTCAAGTATCTGGGCAATCCGGTAAGCCCTGCCATTCCAAATAAAACTCCGCGGCTGATGGTCAGCCTCCAGCACCGCCACGGGTTGCTGCACAGCCTTCATCCTTCACCTTCGAAGAACCGCTGGTGAGTCCCGACCGGATCGGACACCCGCCGGAGTCTGGCTGGCGGTTGGGGCGGCAGTGGAGTGATAGGCGAAGGACGCGGCTCGCCGCTCGCCCAATCCACCCAGCGGTACTGCGCATCGGCTGCGTAGGCATACTCATCAAGCCATTCCACCTTCACCAGCGCCTGCGGGAACCGGCGGAGCAAGTCCCCAGTCACGTCCAGATCTCCTATCCGCGCGAACAGGCTGGTCATCTGGGCTGGACGGCTCAGACCAGTCAGTTCCAGGCTTATTCTGTCAATGCCCAGCGGCAAGGCCTGGGTTTCATGTAAGGTCAGCTCCGCCAGCCGCGCCAGGCCCCGGACGTCCAGCCGCCCTTTCAGTTGCCGGGTTGCCTGCACTTCACCGGCCAGGGTATGGACCTTCACGCGGAGCTGCGCCGCAAAGCGGCCCTCTAACTCTTCACAGAGCGCGGTTGCCAGGTCCATTAGGGCTGCGGCCGCCTCGCCGGGCTCCAGAAGCGGGGCGTCTGGTTCCAGGCTACGGCTCAGCAAGAGCGGAGCGTGGTGAAGGGGGAGGGCGGACGTGCGTTCTCCTCTGAAAAAGCGGTTCAGACGCTGACCCGTTTCCACGCCCAGAAACGCTTCTCTTTGCGCCGCTGACCACTTCATCAGTGCCGCCAACCCGTCGATACCTAGAAACTGTAAACGCTCTAGGTGACGCTCGGTCAGTCCCAGGGCATTCAGGTGGGGGAGAGGAGTCAACATCAAAAAGGCCTGTTCGGCCTGACCGGTGCCTGCAGTGCGGACTTCTCCGGGGAGTGCCCGCAGGGCCGCGAGCTGAGACAGCTCCGTGCTGCCGCCGAGGCCAACCGGGGCCTCTAACAAAGCGGCCAACTGCCGGGCTGCACCTGCGCCAACCTTCACAAACGCCAGACCTTCCTGCGGGCTGTAAACCCGGTCGGAGAATCCGCTATAAAGCAGTTCCAGCAGTTCGGCCCAGGCGGCGCTGGCCTGAGCCGGGCAGCCAACTTCAGCGTGCAACTCCGGGCAGCGTGAAAGGGCCGCGTGCAGCGGTTGACCAGGAGTCACACCCGCATCGGTGGCAAGCTGATCCGCATAGAGCACCCGCCCGCCTTCTTTCAGGACGGCTGCTGGGACCCCAGGGTACTGCCGCGTGAGCAGCTTGAGCGACCAGGGTTGGAGAAGCAGGCAGGCGATCATAGACATGCTCCACTCGCTTCTCAGCCGAACAGGCCCACCTTGCCGATCAGTCGGCCCTGAACCCGGACTGCATCCGCCGGATACTTCAGGGTCGGCATCGCTGCATTCTCGCTTTGCAGCCAAACCTGCTTGCCTTTGCGGTAGACCCGCTTGAGAGTGGCGGCATCTTCGTCGGGAATCAGCACGGCTGCCACCTGACCGTCTATCACCTCCTCCGCCGGTCGAATGACCACATAGTCTCCGGGCGTGATGCCAAGGCCCGTCATACTTTCACCGCGAATCTGGAGCAGAAAGTCACCGCGCCGCACACCGAGAAGTTCTTCCAGGCTGGGGGTGTAGGCATCCGGATCTTGATGGGCAAATGCAGGCAGCCCCGCCGCGATGGACCCATAAATCGGCAGGCCCCTGTGGATCAGGGGGTGAGCCTTTTCTGTCAGTTGCAAGCGGCCGCGTGGTCCGCGGCGTTCTATTGATAACGGCGTAAGTATGCGCTGCTAAACTCTAGGGACCGTGGAATGGCAACCGAACCAATATTCTCGTGCCCAACTTGAGGAGCGGCGTCTGGCTGCTACCGAGTGGCTGCAGCAAGGCAGCCACACACACCGCGAAATTGCTGCTCACTTCGGCGTCTCCGTGCTCACGGTGACTTCTTGGAGTGCTCGGCTCAGAAAGAAGGGAAGCTTGCAAGCGACGGTCAGCTCTGGTCGTCCTGCTCGGCTGACTGAGTCTCAGCACGACCAGCTTCGCACCCTCCTGCGGGAGGGTGCTCTGCAGCATGGGTTTCCTGACGAAACTTGGACGACAAAACGCGTGGCAGAGCTGATCGGGCGGCACTTCGAGGTGTGGTACCACCATGATCACGTCCGTAAAATCCTACGAAAGTTGGGGTTCAGCCCACAGATGCCAGATGGGCGGGCTGCTGAGCGGAACGAACTTCGGATTGCATCCTGGCGGGAACAGGTGCTCCCGGAGTTGGAAAAAAAAGGTCGCTGAGGGAGCCACAATCATCTATCTGGATGAGGTCGGATTCTCGTTGAAAGGCGTGCGAAGGCGAACGTGGTCACCCAGGGGCGTCACGCCCCTGGTCACGCTCAGAGCGAACTGGGAGAAGCTTTCGACGATTGGGGCGATCACTTCAGATGGACGATTCTTCCAGCACACAACATCCGGAGCGATCCGCAGTGGAGAAGTCATCCGATTCTTTGGGCACATCCTGCGCCAAGTTCAGGGGAACATCGTCGTGGTGCTGGACAATGCGAGAATTCATCACGCGAAAGTGACCCAGGCGTTCGTGGGAACCCACGAACGCCTCTCTCTGATCTTTCTGCCTCCGTATGCTCCAGAGTTGAACCCGATCGAGTTGGTGTGGGCCTACGTCAAGCGCAATGTGTTGGGGAACTTTTGTGCCCACTCCATCAGAGCGCTGAAAAAGAGGCTTGTCACCGCCTGGCAGCGGGTCCGCTATATTCACCTGCCCCGTCAGCTTATGGACGCCAACTTACGCCGCTATCAATAGATAGCCCAGTTCCGTCAGGGCAGTGACGTGATAACTCATAGTCGCTTCAGTGAGGCGCAGTTCACGGGCCAGCTCGGCTGCACTCGGCGGGCCGTCAAGGTCGGTCAGGCGAGCAATGACCTGTAGATAATGCATCCGAAGATGGGTCAGTCTTGGTGGCATCTGGCAGGCTCCTGGGTAAACTCTCTAAGAAAGCTTAGATACCTGCATTGTGAGTGCTGTTCCGTTTTCTGTCAAGCGTTTGCCGGCCTCTTGAGGCTCGGCAGCTCTGGCACGAGGAACGTCTACAGATGAGCGCCTATCGCCCCTCCAACTCGGTCAAGAAGGCGTCCGCCTCCTCGTCACTGAGCCGGAGCAGCTTCATCAGCTCAAGCGTGCTGGCACGGTGATGAACGTACAACTCAACCGCGCGGTCACGTAGGCGGCGACGCTCCTCGGTGTCGTCAAGCTGATTCAGCAGAATCATCCGTGCCGACTTTTCGTCTCTGGGAGCAGGTGACTCCTCCGTTTCGACCCTCTGTGCCTTGCGGTCTACCTCTACCGATACCGCCGTACCCTCCACATCCGTCAGGATGGTGTCGTATTTGTCTGGATTCTCCAGAATGTCACTCAGCAGGCCGGCGCGGTTTCGGATCTTGGTCTTGTAGCTGCCCTGAAGTAAGGCTTCCAGGACCGCCACAGCCCGCTGAACCCCTTCCGCGCCGTATGACTGGGCCAGAGTCAGGGCCCGGCTACCGCTGACGTTGTAGCGGACCAGCAGCGCGACCGTTTCGGGATCGGCCACCGTCCGAATATTGTCAAAAATGTAGCGAATGGTCCGGGTTTTTCCGCGGCCAGTGTAATCAACGCTCTTCAGAAAACCCACCTTGATCAGCTCGTCATGAGCTGGTTTGAGCGCCCGCATCACCGAATCTGACCGCAATTCGTGCATCCCGAGGTGGGTCGCCCAGATGCTCAGCGGCACGTGAAAGGCCAGAACCGAATCCTGTGAAGCGCCAGTGCACTGAAAAGACAGGGTACGGAACACGTTGCGGGTCATGGGCTGCCGGAGATGCGACAAGACTTCGGTGTCCAGAGGAAGCAGGTGCCCTGCACGGATATTGCTCATCAGGCTGTCGTCCAAACGGATGGCCAACAGCGTCTCCGCACGCCACTGCCCAGCGTTCGATACGTCTTTGGTATTGTCCTCTGCACCCAGGCGACTGATCAAACTGAAACTGACCGTCCGCCAGCGATGCTTGGTTCCGTCGTACCAGCTGTCGGTCAGGTCATAAGCTGTGTACTGTAAACGCCGCAGCGTCTCCTGCAAGTTCTTATACGCTCGGGCACTGGGCGTGATTCCACTCAGTTGAAGCAGTTCTCTGGTCGACAGCCTGACGGTGTCGTCTTCTGGCATACCCTGCAAGACTGCTGCGTTGACCAGCCCCAAGAGAATGTCGTTATCAATGCCGTGTGGCACCAGACCGTGACGAGGTGCTGTGCATCGGATAGAGATGGTACCCATGGCATCGACAGAGATCTCACGGGCCCACTCGCTCAGCTCGGTACGGTTAAGTGCCAGAACCAGATTGAGGCGTGCCAAGTTTGGTTCGTCATGTCTGATGACCATGTCCTTGGTTGCCATAGTTAAAGTGTACCTGCTCCGCTGCGTTCTCTCCGGTACTTTGATGAATGATCATATCTTTTAAAAGATAAGGAAAAAGATATGATGATCATCATCAAGGTGGGCAAAAAAATTCAGTCTGGGAGGGCGTTTGCACGAATTTTTCCACAAAGTGCCACGGGCAGGAGCCCCCAAATTCCACAAAGTGCCACGGGTAAGCCCACCCAAAGTCCACAAAGTGCCACAGGCAGCGTCTTAAAACACCACAAAGTGCCACAGGTAAATTCCACAAAGTGCCACGGGTAAGCCCACCCAAAGTCCACAAAGTGCCACAGGCAGCGCCTTAAAACACCACAAAGTGCCACAGGTAAATTCCACAAAGTGCCACGGGTAAGCCCACCCAAAGTCCACAAAGTGCCACAGGCAGCGCCTTAAAACACCACAAAGTGCCACAGGCGAATGCGTCTTCAACGTTGGGGCGACGGACGACGAATATGGACGGAACCTGAACCGGGGTTGTCAACTTCATGCGGCGCTGCCAGACGGTGCCCGGCGTACCGAAAACCTGCGCCGCTCTCCGCCGAATGCAGTCGGAGAAGTATCTGCCTCAGCTGGCGCTGTATGCCTATCAGCTTGGCGCCTCGCAGGCGGCACTGGCTTATCTGCGGCACGGCGTACTGGTGACCTTTGGGCCAGACACTCTTCAAGCGACTCTGAAGCAACTTACAGAAGCCACTGACAGGATGAAGGCACTGGATTTCCACCCTGAGCCGTCATCAGAGAGGTGCTACTGGTGCGCGTTCCGTGGCGTCTGTGACGCAGCATGGCAGGCGGAGTCTCTTGGAGATTCTGCGGGCGGAACCGGGGTCCCCAGTTGCGCATGAACGGTCCAAATCCAGGTTCACCTCCAGAAGTGGCCAGTGCCGCGTTCAGAAGGCAGCACCGGTCCGTTCCAGTCACACAGCTAAGGCTGCTGAATCCGGCCGTCCACCTGAGGAGCGATGGTCGGTTGACTTTGCAGGTATTCGCTGAGGGCAGTGACGTCCCGTACCCCGTCCGCTGGACTGATTAGCACCCGGGCCCCTTTGAACATGGTGTAGCCGTCACCGCCTGCGGCCAGGTAGCTGCCCAAAGCGACCTTGTACAGTTGTTGTGGGTCAAGCGGCTTGTCCGCGACCCGGATCTCGGAGACCCGCTGACCGACCGGCTTCGCCGGGTCGAAACGGTCGGTCAGTCCGCTGACCTGCGGGAAACGTCCGGAGTATTCGTCGACCTTGCTTACCCCGTTCTCCAGTGCGGCCTGGAGGGTACGGCCGTCCACTTCGACCATCATGACCTGGTTACCGAATGGCAGGATTTCGGTCAGCGTTTTGAGGGTGACCGGTCCAGCAGGGAAGACCTTGTCTCCCCGGATGCCGCCTCCTTGCATCAGGGCGATGTCGGCACCGGTCGCTTCGCGGAACGCGTCGGCGATCAGGCTGCCGAGCGCCGTCTCCTGAACCCGGCTGACTTTGGCACCCGCGTCCAGGTCCACGCTGCTCTGGGTGATCACTCGGTCCAGTCTTCGTTCCAGTTGGGTCATGTACCGGGTGGCCAATTCGGCGATCTGCGGCTGTTCCACCAGTTCGGGCCCGATAGGGAGCACGGAGAGCTTGAGCGGCTGCTGCGGTGCATGGATGTCCACGCGGATGACCGAGCCGATGTTGCCGGCCGGTTTGGCGATGACCGTGCCCCCTTCAGCGATCATGGTGGTCCGGGTTTCGCTTTCCTCTTCGCTAAGAATAAGGTTCAGCTCGGGAACCTCTTTGGCCAGTTTCAGATCGGCCTCCAACGGTTGTTGCGTGATGGCGACGATCAATTCCGCACCCTCAGCCTGTAAGGCGGCCACCTCACGTTTGGCGGCTTCGACGACCTCACCTTGCTGAACGGTGTCTCCAGCGTTGGTGGTCTCCATCGCTGTCGTCAGGCCGATGAAGCCCACTTTGACATTGCCCACGCTGAGGATTTTACGGGTGGCTGCACCGGCGAACGGCTGACCGTGCTGGGTGAGGTTGGAGCTGATCCAGGGAAACTTGGACTGCCGGACCAGTCGCTGCGCTTGCGCAGCTCCGAAATCGAATTCATGCTGACCGAAGTTGGCCAGGTCTACGCCGATCTGGTTGAATGCTTCGACGATCGGTTCGCCACGGAACTCGCCAAATAGGGTGCCACCGGCCAGATCGCCACCGAAGAGGACAAGTGTTTCCGGCTGTTCGCTGCGGATCTGCTCGATCTGTGTGGCCAGACGGGCCATGCCGCCACGCTGACCGCCGCCGAGGGGAGCCAGTTCATGGGCGTCGTTGAAGTACAGCAAGGTGCCCTGAGCGCTGGCGGACGGAAGGACGGCGGCGAGGGCCAACAGGACGAGTTTCCTCACGGTCGCAGCTTAGGCCGTGCCCATCGGCTTGGTGTCAGCGACTCAGCGACGCTTGGGCGCGCACCCTCTCAGCATGTTCACAGTGCGTTGGTGCCCAGGCTCCTTGCCAACCAGACCAAAAATGTTCAAGGGTTTCCAGCGTCCAAGCCAGATATTGTTTTCTGCTTCCCATTCGGCATCAGTGGGGTCGCTCGGACAGGCAGCCATGCCCAGGACCAGGTGAAAATCCGCGCCAGTATCTTCTTCAGACATATGCCGAACTGTGGCAAGAGTTTAATATACTGAATAACAAAATAACAATTCCAAACGGTTTCCCCTCCGCTTTTGCCTGAGCTGAAGCATGGGGGAAGGGAGTGGTCGGTGTGAAGCTCTACTTCGGTAATTCGCTGAGATTAACCTAAGAGTTCTTCTCCTATTGAACTCCTGTTACGCCAAGTCGCCAAGAGGGACCAAAAGGACCTTGCTGCTGTAAATTTCCAGGCCTCTTCTTCTAAACGCTGGTACAGGAAGCTGAGCTGCTGTTAAGTAGAGTTCGGTTTCAAAAATCAGCGCCGCTCGGCTATCCACATAGCAATCTCTGCCTTGCTCATCTGGCCATTGGCAACGGCCAACGTCAAATCGAACAGTTCGTCCTCATTGGCCTGAAGCCGTATTGCGTTTAGGCGCAAAAACAGGGCCATGGCCGTATAGGCTGTGCGCTTGTTCCCATCGATAAAAGGATGATTCCGCGCCAAATGGTACAGGTAAGCGGCCGCTTTCAGCTCTGGCGTGGGATGGGTCTCCTGCCCAAAGACACTCATGGCCGGCTGTTCTAGGGCGGAGCGGAGCAAGCCGCTGTCCCGGACACCTGGCGTTCCACCGAACTGGGCTAAGACGCGGTCGTGGAAGTAGAGAATCTCCGCCTCAGTAAAATAGATCATGCGTCATTGAGCCGCCGGTAAAGGCCAGCCTGTTCTTGCATCAGCTCCTCTAGCGCCTGCTCCAGCCGAACAGCACGTTCGTCCCCAGCTTCTCTCCGGATGGTCGCCGTGACCGTTTCTCCCGGCGTCAGGTCATTCAGGCCAAGAGTCTGAATCTGTTCGGGAGAAAGCTCCAGCGTCTGCTCCTGCCCATTCTGAAGATTGAGAATGACACGCATATTGTCAGGCTATCGAAAAGCGTTGCCGCAAATGTTATTGCTCGTCAACTTCCTAGTTCGACCAGGCTGGGCGGCCGGATTCTGTTCCGTTTACAGCAATGTTCAGACTGAGCTGCAGGTCTAAAGTGTGTCTGAAAAACGTGCCGGCGCGGATTTTTCCCCAGCACTGGGATTGGCATGATGGATAGAAACTGTCTGCAAACCGCTGCACGGCACGGTGAACTCGGCCCTCAACCTAGGCTGGCAATGGCTTCCGGCAAGTCGTAAACGGTAACGATACCCAGCAGACCTTCCGTCTCTTTGCCGTTCTGGGTAATAAGTACCGCGCTCAGACGTTTACCTCTATCGGTATGCTCCTCGAAAGCTTCTATCTCATAAGTTGCACCTTGCATAGCTGAGCGAATAGCCGTGCTGGAGAAGAAATTCTCGTTCTTTTTGGAGCTGACTCAGAAGATGGTTGAGCCTGACTACGGGGAACAGGGTGTAGAGGGCCAGGCGTGCCGCCTCTTTCAAGGTCATCCCTTCTGAGCGATACAGCATGGTCAGGGTGAAGGCTAGAAAGACCATCAGAATCCAGCGGTCCAGACCCCTGGCAGTTCGCAGCGCGAACTGCGCCAACCCAAACTGATGCTTTCCCTCCTTAAAAAAGGATTCCAGCGCCCAGCGCCGTTTTCCTTCAGCAAGGATGTCCTTCCCCTCCAGCAGCTCGGATGACACCGCGAAGAATTCACGGTCCCCACGGTCTATTCTCCCCAGGGTCAGCGTTTCTAGAGGCCAATTGGCGAGGTTGACATACCCTCCGTGCGGACAATCCGCCACTGTCACCCGCCCAGGATGATCCGTGCGTCGGTTGCTCCGCACACCCACCACGAACTCGAAACCGAGACGCTGCACACCGTCCAGAAAGACAGCGGATTCGAATCCACTGTCTGCCAGTACGCAGACCTGAAAGCGCTTCCCGACGAAGTTTGGCACCTCTTCCAGCAGGTCAAGGGCTAACGTGACGGGAGTGCTGGTGTACTTGCCCTGGTAGACCCGGTAAGAAATGGGGAACTTCAGTTCCCCATTTTCGGCGAACAAGACCACCAGATGGATGCCATGTCTACCGTTGTACACACTGACAAAGGGCAACTGGGTCCCCACCTTTTCCACCGTGGTCAGATCCACACTGAGCCGCAACCGAGGTCGGCGTTTGGAGTGAGCCGCGTCCAGCAACATGCGCCATTGGGTGTCCTGCATCTCTTCCTAGCAACGGTCTGAATCCCAGTCGTAGATGTTGAAGAAACGGCTGAGTGCACTGGGGCTGACTCCCTCTGCCTGGCTGAACTTGGTCTTCTGACCTGGACTGTGGAAGAGGTGCAGCGAAGCTTGCAAGCTTCGCTGCTGATACAGCGTCTCTGGAATATCCAGAACCTGCTGTGCGAAAATACGGACGCGCTCCCCTGAAACCGGTTGATTCACACTTCCAGAATTTCAGCTCTGGGAGCGCTTTTTGTCTCCCTATACAGGTGCAAGTTCTGAGCAATACGGATCTGAAGGCGTTCGACCAGGCCCAGCACGTCTTCCAGGCCCTCTTCAGGAAAAACATTACTGATTTCCAGCTCCTCGAACTGACTACCCAGGCGGTCAATGCGGCCTGCGCGCTGAATCATCCGCACAGGGTTCCAGTGCAGGTCGGCGTTGAGCAGGTAGCCCGCATCTTGCAGGTTCTGGCCTTCGCTCAGCACGTCGGTGCTGATGAGCAGGTCAATCGGTTCGTCAAGCAGCCGCTGATACATCTGGTCATCGTCCTCACTGCGGCGGTTGGAGTGCGGGGCAAAGCGGCGCACCACATTGCTGCGAGTCTCGCCGCTGCTGCTGCCGCTGAGGAACGCCACCCGCTCTGGCGTGAGGTTCATGGCCACCATAAATGCGGGGTCGTTCACCAGGGCACGGTAAATGTACTCGGCGGTGTCGTGGTAATAGCTGAAGATAATCGCTTTGCGGTGTCCCTGCTGGGCAGCCCGCTCGACAAGTGACTGCTTGATGGCCGCTACTTTGGCGTCCTGCTCGCCGCCGGTGCCGCGTGAGACCAGCAAGTCTTTGATGGCCGCTTCCATCCACTTCAGGGCGTTCAGGTCCTCCTGAATGTCCTTTTCCATACGGGACACGTCGTATTCAAGAGCCTTGACTTCGGGCAGGGATTCGAGCAGCTTGTCCTGCTTGCCTTCCTGCTTGCCGCTGCTTTCGCTGTCGTCCTCGGCGGCGGCCAGACGGAGCACCTGCTCGATTTTGCGGTTGGTGCCAGCGTCCAGCAGCCGCCCTTGCCTGAACTGCTCGTAGAAGCGCTCCTGAAAGCGGCGCTGGTTGGCAATGCTGCTGGACAGCGCATGCACGCTGCTTTCCAGGCGCTTGAGGAAGTTGGTCTTGAAGATGCCGGTCAGGGCTTCACGCTTATTGACCTCGGTGGCATCGGCGTCCACCTTGTAGCGCTCCAGGTTATAGGCCACCAGGCGCAGACTTTCGATGCGCCCCACCAGCCCCTGATAAAAGTCCCCAAACTGGTCTGTGAGGCTGTACTCCACGCGGTGCAGCTTGCGCTTCGGGAAGCGAATTTCCTGCCCGCCGATAATCACCGCTTCGCCCTGCTCCTGCCTGCGGCGCACGTCGCGGCGGCTGCGGCGCACCATGCTGTGCTCAATCAGGTCGTAGAACTCCTGATTGCCCTTGCTGACCCCCGTGAAAAACGACTTGAGGCTGGGGATGCCGTAAGCGCTGTAGGCGTCCTCGCGGCCTTTCGTCATCAGCAGCACCTGATAGTAGAAGTCCCAGATGGTGTTGTTGACGGGCGTAGCGGTCAGCAGCACCACTTTCTTGTCCGCGCGGCCCCCCGTCAGCAGCCGCATCAAGTTGCTGTAGCGGCCCGTGCCAGGATAGGCAAGGCCCAGGTTGTCCGGGCCATAGCGCAACGCTGCAATATGTCGCTGAAAGACGCGAACTACGTGTACAGCATTATTCTCAGAACGATTATCAATGAGCTTCACACTGGAAGCCGCGTCGTTCTCCCTGGCATCGGGCGTTTCAAGAAGATTGCAATTGCTCCGCGCCGCTTCGTCAAGCCCGGCACAGGCGAAAGCGTGATGTCCACACGCAGCAGCAAAATCTCTTTCCGCCCGTCCAACTATCTCAAAAGCGAAATCTGAGATGAGGCACCCAGTGCGCCGGAGGCGGTGGCTGCTGCTGGCCGCTCTCCTAAGTGCCTGTTCACCTGCTCCAGCTGAGGTCAGCGAGGCGAGTGAGTGGCAGGACATGGAAGCAGAGCAGCAGCTGACCGCCTGCGTTCTTGCCATTGGTGCCAAACTGCTGGAAAAGGACGCCTACAGCAAGGTCACTGCTCTTGACGGTCTCTCATGCGACAGTCCAAAAGTCGGGGCAGCGGGCGTCAGTTATAGCCAGCCGCCTGCACAAACCCTTATTCGCGTTGAGAAAGACCACTACACCGTGGTGCTTCAAGATCAGCGCGGCAAGGTGGCCCGCTGGGCAGAGCCTTTGCCCAAAGACTTTGCTCCCTAAAAAACAGCCGTACAGCATAATTTTTGCTCCCCAACTGTTCCTCTCCTGAGTTGCCTTGATTTACTATGGCTGCCAGGAGGGGACTATGAACAGATTCGTGTTACCCGCACTGCTGGCTATGGGCCTGAGCGCCTGCGGTGCCGCAGCAGGACCAAGCGAAAATGAAGCCATGAACGTCATCCAGACCTATCAGGCCGGTTATCCCAAAGAGAACCGTGTGTGCCAGATTGGCCTGACGACCATAGGAAAACCGCAGGGGGAGTATTCAGAGTCGCTAAAAACAGTTTTGACAACGGCGCAGCTGATGCGTGACGCCGGCCTGCTGGTCATAGACGCCCCAAAAGACACAATTTTGGGTAAATACTACCCAATCAAAGTCACTCCAGCTTTTGAGCGTGATTTTCAGTACGCCGACCAGAGCCTGCGCGGAGAAGTCTGTACGGTCAACTACAAGGTCCAGAAGGTCAACAAGGTGGAAGCTGACGGTGACATTGCCACGGTAACTGCCATCTCCCAGGACGACGGGACGACCCCCTGGAACAAGAACACGGCCCTGCTGAACCGCCTGAAAGTGCTGGCGCCCAAACCTGAAGTCATCCAGACTTTTACCCTGACCAAACAGGGTGACGCATGGCATGTCCAGTCAGTCCAGATGCAGTAAAACTTTCCTGCTTCCAAAAAGTCACCCCGTTTCCCTGCCTCCGCTTCGGCGCTGGCAGGGAAGGCCTTTTTTTGTTGGCGCCGGGTGTCACATTCTGTCACGGTATAGGTACTAGATATAACTTAGTTTAGACAAGAGACCTGCTGGCCGCGCTCGTAAAGGCCACAAGGAGTGATACTCTCAAAGCAATAAAAAAAACCGGATGCGCTACGCACACCCAGCCCTGACAAGCTCAGCGTAGCGCATCTGGGGAAAGTGCGCTACACCTTGAACACAATTACCATTTCCCCATCTCTCTCAGAGGTGCTTGGCCGCTGTCATGCTGCCGTGCTGGACGCACAAAAGACCGCAAAAGGGGCAACTGCCTTAGAGCCACAAACACCCTATGCGCCTACGCCAGCCGAGGCGCAGGCACTTTCACAGTCCTTCCAACAGGCCCAGCAGCCGGTTTTGCCGAAAGTCCTGACCATTAACCGGCTCAGCCGGTACGCCAGCGCTGAAGCTGTTGTCATAGCAGCCGGCGCACCAAAGCTCAGCAAAGGCGCTCAGAAGCTCTGGGAGACCTTGCATGCCACAGCAGTAAGAGTGGCTGCTCAGAAGGGTTACAACGGGGCCGTCAGCACCGTGACATTCCACTTGCCGCAAAGTATCGTGGCTGCCGCACTGGGCTACACCGACCGCCACATCAGGAATCTCCAGGCAGAGCTGCATGCCGCTGGACTGCTCGACTCTGGAGCGCACGCCGCAGCTGTTCAGGGACAGAACCTCTGGGCAACGACCCTCTGGGCAGTCAAGACCAGCACCACGGACACCACCCCCAGACTCAGACCGGATGAGTGGGGGGCAACCTGGCGCGACCTGGAAAGCGACTTCAAACGGAAGAACACCGCCCTAAGCCTGATTTCCGGTCTAAACAACCCTATGAGGGTAGAACTATGTGAACAGCTCTACCGCATGGCCGTTACTGGGCTTTATCAACTCAGCCCCGTTACTGAATCTTTTAGTTTGGAAATAAAACTTGGCAACGTGCAGGACGCAGTTTCCAGCTTGTCCATGTTGGCCGATTCACCGCCAGGAAGTGAGCGCCGCAGGCTGGTGCAGCAGCTCGCAGGGTGGCTGGCCGACTCACTGCACGATATGCACAGCATCAGGTGGTGGTACGGCCAACTCTGGGCCGTGGTGGGACGCTGGGAGGCGGTAGGAGCGCTCCAAGCGCAGCTGGGCAGATTGCTGGCCGACCTTACCGAATATGACGGTATCCGTGTCGAGGCAGCCTGGTTCGCCGCCCGGATGCAAAGGGGATAGCACTCAGCAAACGGATTCTGGGAAGGAAAAGAAACCCGTCTACATTCCGAGGCGCTGCTGGTGACCCCACCTGCGGTAATTTCAGGATGCCGGCTGAAAATCATTCCGCTAGAGGACGGGTATTTTCTGACCCGCTAGGCTAGGGGAGTGAAAACTCTGGTTATCGTCGAGTCGCCTTCAAAGGCCAAGACACTCAGGGGATACCTCGGCCCGGACTACATCGTTGAAGCCTCTGTAGGGCATATCCGTGATCTTCCGCGCAAGGCCGACGAATTGCCCGAACGCTACCGCAGTGAACCCTGGGCCAACACCGGCATCAATCCTGACGGCTACAAACCCGTCTATATCATCTCGCCTGATAAAACAGAGCTGGTCAGCCGTCTGCAAACGCTGGCAGGCCGCTGTGACCGCGTGCTGTTCGCTACTGACGATGACCGTGAAGGGGAAGCTATCAGCTGGGGTAGTGGCTGTACCAACGTGATCTACTGACAGGATGCCGGAGTGCCCAGCCTGTCAAAGCACACACACTGTCAAAAATGGGAAGGCCAAAAATGGCACCCAGACCTACTTATGTAAGGGTTGTGGCCGTCGTTTCCACCCGGAGGCCCGCCCTATAGCGCACAGTGAAGCGACCCGGCAACAAATTCTTGATGCTGTCCACGAGCGGATGAGTCTGAGAGGAGTACAGCGCGTCTTTGGTGTTCACCGCAACACCGTGATCCGGTGGATAAAAAAGGGGCCCGTGAAGTGATGCAGACTGGTACAGTCTGCATGACACCTCCAGAAGAAGTGGTCATTGAGCTGGATGAAATGTGGACCTTCGTTGCCAAGAAAAAACAGACGAGGTGGATCTGGATTGCCCTGGAGCGCAGCACCCGCAGGGTGCTGGCCTGGGTATTGGGTGACCGCAGTGAGCAAACAGCGTTCAAGCTCTGGGAACGCTTACCATTGTCCCTTGAGCAGCGACTGAAAGGGACGTTTTGCACCGATCTGTGGCGAGCCTACGATGAACCGCTCTTGGGGGTAAAGCGGCTAACCCGGAAGGGAGAAACGAATCATGTCGAACGATTGAACTGCACGCTGAGACAGCGGCTGGGTCGGCTTGTTCGTAAGTCGTTGTCTTTCTCGAAGACGGACGAAATGCTCGAAGCCAGCCTGACTCTGGCCTTCCACCGATACAACTTGTCACGTTGATGCAGCCACTACCCTGATGGAAACGTCCTATCATCCGGTCTACCGACTGCACCGCTATACCCACCAGTTCATTGAAGTACCCGAAGGTGTGGCCGTGGAAATGGCTGGTCTCGAAGGCAAAGGTGTCCGCGTGCGCGTCGGCATGGCGCTCGACCCTCTCGACCAGCTGTATCAGCGCTATCTGGTGCTGAGCGAAGAGTATGGTGAGCCGACTGTAAACCTTCCAAGCGACGAAAATGCACGGAGCGCGTGGCATCTGGGCGACCTGTATCCCGAAGCAGCCACCGCCCTGCTCGTTCTGATCCAAAGTGGGCAACCCTTCGTCACGGGATGGTGGGGGGGTGATGGGAGCCAGAACTACGCCCGCTGCGGGCGCTCAGGAGGACAACTGTGGATTGGCGTTCGTGGCGAACAGAACCTGGAGGTACTGTGCGATTTCGCAGTACAGCGCGTGGTGCAAGAATCACCGCTTGAAGTGGAAGAACGCCTCAAGATCATGGCTGAAGAGCTGGACGGAAACGATATTGAGGCCATTGCCGCCCTACGCGGGGTAGAACTAGAAGACCTGAACTCCCAGATTGAAATAGAGAATATACCTGATCTGTTTGAACAGACCATTCTAATCAATGAGACTCAGACAGCCAGCGCCATTTCTGACAATGAAAATGAGCAGCCCCTGGGTGTGATGGACTTTATTGCACAGGCCGTGTCTGAAGCTGATAAAAACGTTGTGCAGAGCATGCGTCAGAACTACGACAACATGACAGCAATGGTACGGGGTGATCTGTATTCCCCAGACCAGGCCATAAAAGCCTGAGCTTCCGCAGGTCATCTCCCTGTAGGGCTGGGGAGCAAGAAAGCGTCCCGCAGTGATGCGCGGGACGCTTTCTTGCTGGAGCGGCAAAGGACGCTCAGCCGGTGCAGGTAAGGCCAACCACCATGTTGGCCCAGGCAAACTGAGTCATCACGGTAAGCAGGGTCAAGGCCAACCAGACTTGTGTTTCGACCAAGCGCTGAGCGCGGTACTGGGCAGGAGCCATGAACATCGCCACAGCCCAGACACTCATCACGGTGGCAGAAGCCACGGCCAGCGCCATCAGTCCCACCAGGGGAATCAGCGTCAGAAGGGGGCTGTTCCAGAACGCAACAGTGCCTACCGAGTTCACGGCAAGATAAGCGACCAGTCCCACGGTTGCCAGCGCTGCCAGGGAGACGGCGCCCATACCGAGCTGCTGTCTACTGACCACGCGGGGCATCGTTTGAGTCAAAGTCATCGTCGACAGTACACGTCACCAACGTACTTGCAAAGGGCACCATTGATGAGGGACTGTACAGTCTCAGACAGGCCAAGCGCCGCGCCAGTGCCGTGATCGTGGATGGGGAGGATGTGGACGGTGACGCCGACCTGAGCGGCTGGCTGAGCGGCTGGTTACACGATGTGGTGGCCGACGCCAGAACAGAAGACAATGTCCCGCCCCCAGGAGGAAGCACATGAAAAACGACCGTAGTCAGGAAGTCCCACCTCTGAACTTGAAGGTGGGCGATACTGTCCACTGCAATTTAGATAATGTCGATGCCGAAATCATCCGTTTTACGAACGGAACCGTGCCCTGGCCGATGGGCCGGGCGAAGGGCAGCACTCGCCGTGGCCCTGCGTCCATTCTGGTGTTCGGCTCGCTGGAAAAAGCGCTGCGCGAGTGGGCTGGCCCCGAAGTAGAAGAGACTTTCGGCATCTCACGGGCACAGGTCACCAAGCTGCGCCGTGCCCTGAACATCTTTGGGGAGACCAAAGGCACCGCCGCCTACCGCCGCCGCCTGCTCAAAGAAGGCAAAAACCCCGCGTTCCGGCCTCCGGTCCAGTGGACGGAGGAACAAGACGAAATGATTCTGTCGCCCGACTACAGCCGCAAGGAGCTGAGCGAACGCTTTGGCGTCCATCCTTCGACCTTGTATCGCCGGCAGCAGTACCTGCTGAATCAGCTGGCCCAGCCGGCTGACCACTGAACCTCACCGCCATCAGGGCAAAAAGGAGTTGAGACTATGGGCACCCCATCAACAGTAACGGTGTTGGACAGCGCCGCAGCGAACCTGTTACTGCACCTGAGCGAGCAGAGCTATGTTCGCCACGGCAAGGGGCAAGCGTGGCATCAGGTCCACGGAGAAGGTCAGCGCCCCACGCTTATCGGTACGTCCCCGGCCCGCACTTATCTGTATGACACCACGCCGGTCAGCGACGAGCAGCAAAAGTCTCTGGACGCCTACCACCAACAGCAGGAGTTTGTGCAGACGCAGTTTCCTACGTTGCTG
Source organism: Deinococcus sp. Marseille-Q6407 (assembly GCF_946848805.1). Taxonomy (NCBI): domain Bacteria; kingdom Thermotogati; phylum Deinococcota; class Deinococci; order Deinococcales; family Deinococcaceae; genus Deinococcus; species Deinococcus sp. Marseille-Q6407. Next base: position 38,436 of record NZ_CAMPFU010000005.1, on the reverse strand, counting down.
ACTCAACTGACACCCCAGCAGCGCGAAAGCTGGATTTGGGCGGAGGTCAAGGCCTCCCACGCTTGGCAGCAGGACGGAACTGCACTGCACGTCTGCCGCGACAGTGAAACGTCTTTCGCCGCTGTGCTTCAGACCGAAAGCCTGCGCGTGCGCCCTGACTCCCTGGACAATCACTGCTACCTGATGTGCCGCATCCCCCAGGGCTGGCAGGACGCCGTGACCGGCCAGACGTGGCGATTGGAAGAAACCACCGCAGGGGGAGAAGAGCAGTGGCAGCTGCTATGAAACAGGGGTCAGGCCAAACTCCCTTCTTTTCTGGGCACGCTAGAGGGTAATCTGTCTGCATGGACAAACCCATGCAACTTACCGACTGGGCAAAAGAAAATGGCGTAGAGGCTTCGTGGGCACGCCGCCTGGCCGCAGACGGCAAGGTGCCAGGTGCGTTCAAACAGGGGCGCGACTGGAAAGTTAAAAAGCACGGAGACAAAGTGCCGCTTAGTGAATGGGCCAAAAAACGCAACATGGACCCCAGCAATGCCCGCAAACTGGCACGGGCGGGCCGTCTGCCAACTGCCGAGTTGCAGGGACGCGACTGGTGGATTAATCCCAAAGATCATCCAGTGCCAAAAAGAGGGCTAGGCCGCTGACGTAATAAACTGCTTCGCATGCCCATGACGCCAGAAACCTTTGTGCAGCGCTATAAGCACGCCACCGTGAATGAGAAAGGGGCGGCACAAAGTCACTTCATGGACCTGTGCCAGCTTTTAGGTGTTCCAACGCCGATGGAGGCAGACCCCGAAGGCAACGAGTACCGTTTCGAGAAGCCGGTCCTCAAGGTCACCGGAGGCAGTGGTTTTGCGGACATATGGAAACGTGGCGCTTTTGGCTGGGAATACAAGGGGAAGGGCAAAGACCTGAACCGCGCCTACCAACAGCTGCTGACTTACCGGGAAGACCTCGAAAATCCGCCGTTGCTGGTGGTCTGTGACATGCAGACCATCCGGGTGCATACCAACTTCACCGGCACCCAGAAGCATGTCGAAGAGTACGACCTGGAAGACCTGCTGAAAGAAGAGACGCGGCAGCGTTTGCGCCTGCTGTGGACGGCGCTCCAGGAATTTAATCCCGCCCGCGCCATTGAGCTGGCAACCGTCGCTGCTGTGGAGTCTCTGGCAAAAATCAGTGACGCCCTGAAAAAAGAGGGAGAAGACCCGGAGGAGACGGCTCACTTCCTGATTCGCGTGATGTTCACCCTGTTCGCAGAGGACGTGGGACTGCTGCCGAAGCAAACGTTCACACGACTGCTCAAAGCGGCCTTGCAGCACCCGGAAGACTTTTCCCCGATGTGCCAGGAGCTGTTCGAGGCCATGAAGGTAGGCCGCCTGACCATGCAGGGACGCATTCCCTATATCAATGGTGGGGTCTTTGAAGCTACCCAGGCCCCGAACTTAGACCGGACGGCTCTGAACCGGCTGCACGACGCAGCGCAGCGCAACTGGTCAAAGATCGATCCCATTATTTTCGGCACTCTGTTTGAGCTGGTGATTGACCCGGAGAAGCGCTGGCAGCTGGGCGCACATTACACCCCACTGGCCGACATTCTGGACGTGGTGGAGCCGGTCATCTTCGTTCCACTCAGGAAAGAGTGGGAAACGGTACGTGCAGAGATTCAGCCCATGCTGCACCAGATTGAAGAGAACCGTGCCGCGAGCGGTGACCTGTTTACCCAGCAGGCTGAAACCGAACAGTTGACCAAAGAAGTCGTTGAGCGCCTGAAGGCTTTTCAGCAGCGGCTTGCGTCGGTGCGCGTCATGGACCCGGCAATGGGGTCAGGCAACTTTTTGTACGTGTCACTCCGGCTTTTGCTGGACCTTGAGCTGGAAGTTCGCCAAACCATCCGGGCAGTTACCCTTGACCAAGTTCCAGCAGCCCAGGTTTCTCCACAACAGCTTCTAGGTATGGAAGTGAACGCCTACGCCCACGAAATCGCCGGCATGGTGCTGCACATCGGCTACCTGCAATGGCTGTCTGAGCATGGCGAGAAGCGGGAGGTCTCTCCGGTGCTGCGCTCCCTGCCGGGTCTCAAGCACTGTGACGCCGTAATGGACGGTCCAGCAGCACGGGAATGGCCGGAGGCCGAGTTTATTGTGGGCAACCCGCCTTTCCTGGGCTACTCGCCTATGCGGCAGCAACTGGGCGGTGTCTATGTGGACAAGCTGCGCGGCGCCTACAGCGGGAAGATTCCAGGCCAGAGCGACTTCGTGTGTTACTTCTTTGAGCAGGCCAGAGAGAATGTTGCCACCGGCAGAACCAGTCGCGTTGGCCTGATTGCTACCAACTCTATTGGCATGGGAGAAAATGCCCGCGTACTGGAACGCATTAACGAAAGCGGCAGCATCTTTGCCGCGTGGCCTGACCGTGCCTGGATTCAGAGCGGGGCCGCCGTTCGGACAGCCATCGTGATGTTCGACGATGGAAGCCAGACAGACAAAGCACTGCTGCTCCATGAGGGTGACGAGCGTGATCCCAAACGCCGCCGCACTATCCGCACGGAGGTAGGCGCTATTCACGTCGACCTTTGCAGTGGCCCAGATTTACGGAGTGCCGCCCAGCTGAGCAGAAATGCAGGGCGGTCCTTTATCGGGGTGATTCCCGGCAGTAAGCATTTCTTATTGAGCAAGCAGGATGCTCAGAACATGCAAATCTTGCCCAATCCTGAGAGCCACGATAACAGCGCTGTTATCCGACCCTTTAAGGTAGGTAAAGATGTCAACGGCCATGACGCCCAGCGTTACATCATTGATTTCAGTGGCCTGACTCAGAACTTGCACCTGAATAGGCGGACAAAAAGCGCTCCCAGAGCCGAAATTCTGGAAGTGTGTACAAACAGGTTTCAGGGGAGCGCACCCATATTCTCTCACAGCGGATTCTGGACATTCCAGAGACGCTGTACCAACGGCGAAGCCTGGAGGCTTCGCTGCACCTTTTCCACAGTCCAGGCCAGAAGATCAAATTCAGCCAAGCTGAAGGAGCCAGCCCCAGTGCACTGAGTCGCTTACGCCGTTTAGGGCTGACCGACCACTGTTGAAGTGCGTCTCAGGCACATAAAAATAGAGACGACATGGCTAAATATCGTCTCCACCATAGTTTAGGACGTCGACACGTCATTCGCCACCTCTATCTCTGGGCCAGGAAGCACTTCAGTGACCGGAAATCCTGCCAGCACCAGAAGGTCACAGATGCCATGCTGGTTGCTCTGCTGCTCTCCCGTCTCATCTTCAAGCATCCATTTGCTTCCATCTGGTGGAACATCCTCAAGGAAGACCGTCCCGGTCTTCCTTCCTACACACAGGCTTACACCAGGGGCATCAAGCTTTTACCACTCTTGGAACATGTTGCCAGCCCAGCTCAGCCGTGCGCCGAGGTTGTGATTGATTCGATGCCCCTCCCCATTTGCCGTCCCAAACGCACTCATCTTTGTCAATTCCCAGGAGCAAAGTGGGGTTTCGGAACTCAGGGTGAGTTCTTCGGATACAAGTTGCACGCCTGGGTCACACCAGGTGGACAAATCGTTCAGTACGTCATCCGACCTGCAAACCTCCACGACGTTACGGTGAGTTACGAGCTGAATCTCAGGTGGCCAGAGTTTGAAGGCCCAACCATCATTGGCGACAAAGGCTATTGCTGTCTAGGCTACGTGTATCCACCCAAGAAGAACACCAAATACGACACGGGATGGCGAGAATCTCGCCATCCCAGAATTCGCAAACGCATTGAAACGGTCTTCTCTGCGCTCGTAGAAGCGCAAATTCGTTCCGTTCAGACCAAAACTCTGGCGTCACTCAAGCTCCGCGTCGTTCTGGCTGTACTCGCGCACAACCTCGCTAGGCCCTAAACGGCGTTATCCCTGGAGGATACCTATGAAACGTCTGCTTCCCCTGCTTCTCTTTGCTCCTCTGATAACCGGCTGCCACCAGCTTGCCGGTACACTCATGCCCAAAGACAGCTGCCTACAACTGTCGGGGACTGCCCGGTATTATCAGCTGTCCACCCAAACCGTCACCCTGCCTGCCCAGATTACTGTCACGTATGACCCCAGACAGGCCGATACCTGCGCTGGCACCAAAGAAAGCCGGGTCAGAAGTCTGAGGATTCACCGTGATTCGTTCGAACACCCCCTGGCCACCATCCCGCTGGTTCAGCAGGGTGGTATCTGGCAAACTGTCTGGACAGTGGACGCCGCGACGCTGGGACTCGGCCCTGGACAGCACAGGCTCAACATCGGTGTCAGTGCACTAGAATACGCCATCGGTGTCAGTGCACTAGAATACGCCGACCCATCTGTTCCGGAGCAGTCTGCCGTGGATAACTTCTACCAGGTGCAACCTGGCCGTGCGGCAGACACGCAGCTAACCGTTACCGTCCCCTGACACTCACTCCCCCAGCTGTGATGCGCTGGCATCCAGAAAGGACACCCCATGACCCACCTGATGAAACTGACCGCCGCCGGCCTGGCCCTGCCTCTGCTGCTGGCTTCCTGCCAAAACCAGCGTCCGCCCGCTGCCCAGTTGGGTGACACCATCAGCGGCACCGTCAGCAGCGAACAGAACGGCAAGATTTCCCCACTGACCGCACCCACCACGGTGATCGGCATCGAAGTGACCGGCAAGGAAGTGGCACGCACAGCCACCGACGCCCAGGGCAACTTCACGCTGAAGCTGCCGGCCCAGCTGGAGGACAAGGCCAATCTGGTGGATGTACTGCGGGAACTGGAAGCTGGAGCCAAGGCCAGCAACTGCGTGATCAACAAGCCCCTGAGCGTCCCTGCGACCCTCAGCAGCATCAATGACCTGATGCTGGGTGAACAGAGTGATGGCAGCCAGCCGAGGGAACTCCTGAACACCGTGACCCAGACCCCGCGTCAGGCAGGCACCTTCTACACGATCAACCATTTGGTCTTCGCACGCGGCGAAGGTCACGTGACTGGCAGTGCGGTCTGCGCCGACCGCCGGAAGAGCTACGACGTGGACTTCACCGTCAAGCCGGGCTGGAACGTCCTGCAGGCCACCAACAAGCTCGACAGTCAGCTGTCGGCAGAGGGTGATCTGGTGGTTCGCAGCGGCACACTGACGAAGACGTGGGTGTCGTTCCACAAGTAAGCGCCTCACCACAAAACACAAGGAAGCTGGAGCTGATGCCTGTTGGGTCAGCTCCAGCTTCTGTATAGACCGTGGGCACCTTCCCCGAGCTTCCACCGAAAAACAAGGCCCAGTCCGCTTTTGCTGACCATCTCCGGGCAACAGCACCTTCCTCAGAACTTGCACCTGTATAGGGAGACAAAAAGCGCTCCCAGAGCTGAAATTCTGGAAGTGTGTACAAACAGGTTTCAGGGGAGCGCACCCATATTCTCTCACAGCGGATTCTGGACATTCCAGAGACGCTGTACCAACGGCGAAGCCTGGAGGCTTCGCTGCACCTTTTCCACAGTCCAGGTCAGAAGACCAAGTTCAGCCAGGCAGAGGGAGTCAGCCCCAGTGCACTCAGCCGTTTCTTCAACATCTACGACTGGGATTCAGACCGCTGCTGGGAAGAGATGCAGGACACCCAATGGCGCATGTTGCTGGACGCGGCTCGTCACAAACGCAGACCTCGTCTGCGTCTCAGTGTGGACCTGACCACGGTGGAAAAGGTGGGGACTCAACTGCCCTACGTCAGTGTCTACAACGGCAGGCACGGCATCCATCTGGTGGTCTTGTTCGCCGAGTATGGGGAACTGAAGTTCCCCATTTCTTACCGGGTCTACCAGGGCAAGTACACCAGCACTCCCGTCACGTTAGCCCTCGACTTGCTGGAAGAGGTGCCAGACTTCGTGGGGAAACGCTTTCAGGTCTGCGTACTGGCAGACAGTGGATTCGAATCCGCTGTCTTTCTGGACGGTGTGCAGCGCCTGGGTTTTGAGTTCGTGGTGGGTGTGCGGAGCAACCGGCGCACGGACCATCCTGGGTGGGTGACAGTGGCGGATTGTCCGCACGGAGGGTATGTCAACCTCGCCAACTGGCCTCTAGAAACGCTGACCCTGGGGAGAATAGACCGTGGGGACCGTGAATTCTTCGCGGTGTCATCCGAGCTGCTGGAGGGGAAGGACATCCTTGCTGAAGGAAAACGGCGCTGGGCGCTGGAGTCGTTTTTCAAAGAAGGTAAGCACCAGTTTGGGTTGGCGCAGTTCGCGCTGCGAACTGCCAGGGGTCTGGACCGCTGGATTTTGATGGTCTTCTTGGCCTTCACCCTGACGACGCTGCACCGCTCAGAGGCCCTGACCTTGAAGGAAGCTGCACGCTTGGCTCTCTACGCCTTGTTCCCCGAAGTCAGGCTCAACCACCTGCTGGGCCAGCTTCGAAAAGAGCAAGAATTCCTGCGCCAGCACGGCTATTCGCTCAGCTATGCAAGGTGCAAGTTATGAGCTGAAGACTCAGCAGGAATTGACTGAGAGCACTCGGACAGTAAATCTGAACCCCATAAGTCTGCCTCCTCAGTAGGTGACAACTTCAGTTTGACCTCGTTCCAGACGGCAAAAACCAACAGACGGCCCCATCAAGCTTGATGGGGCCGTCTGTGTGCGGTCTTCTGAGAGTGTGAAAACAACAGAATCCGCTGCTCAGCAGGCTACCGCACTCACCCAGCACTTCAAAGCGCACGCCAGTCATCTCCGCATTGACACCCTTCAGCGCTTGATTGACGTCCTTCTGGCGATGATTGCCGCGAGGAGCATCAATCATCACGACCTGAGTGCCCACATGCCGGGTATCAGCATGCCCCAGGCTAAGAAAAGGCGGGCAGACCGCACCTTCCGGGATGAGCAGCTGGACATGGACTTTTTCATCGCTCTGCTCGTCGTCCATCTTCCACCGGGGAAGGTGTTGCTGAGTCTGGACCGCACCAATTGGGAGCATGGGGAAACGCCCATCAATTTTCTGGTGCTTGGAGCCGTGGTTCATGGCTTCACCCTGCCCCTGATTTGGGTTCCTCTTGATGAGTCTTGGAACAGCCACACCTACGCCCGTATGTGGTTGGTATTGAAGCTCCTCCGCGTCTTGCCAGCGAAACGCTGGCAAGGCCTGGTGGCTGACCGTGAGTTCATCGGTGCGGAGTGGTTCCGTTTTCTCCGTCGTCAAGGCATCAAGCGGGCGATCCGCATTCGGCACAGCGACATGCTGGACGACATGAATGGGAAGGAATGGTTTAAGCACGTCCAGCACGGTCATTTCCATGAAATCGACGAAAAGGTGTTCGTGTTTGGCGAACTCATGCGGGTGGTCGCGACGAGGTCATCCACAGGTGACCTCGTCATCATTGCCACAGATTTCAGCGCTCGGAAGACCTGGAAGCTGTACAAGCAGCGCTGGTCAATCGAGTGCACCTTCAGCAGCTTCAAGAAGCGAGGCTTCGACCTGGAGCGGACTGGGATGACGGAAAGGAGCCGTCTTCAGCGGCTCTTCGGCCTTGTGACACTGGCCTGGATGTTTTGTTTGCGCTTGGGGGTCTGGTTTGACCAGACCCAGTCCATCCCCATTCTCAAGCATGGTCGTAGAGCGGTCAGTCTGGTGCGGTACGGTGCTCAGCATCTCGTAGATGCCTTACGATGGAAACCACAACAGTTCATGGCTGTCCTAGACCTGTTGACCCAGCCTTTTTGCCCACCAGGAGGGGCTGGAAGTGAAGTTGTCACCTACTGAGGGAATGGACAAGAAAATCTAACCGAAGCTGGTAAAGCATTGGCCTTTCTAGGTGCTCCCACTGAATAGCAATCATCTGGAAAACAGATCATAAGCCGCCGCCTGAGTGGGCGAATAGATTTCTCTTAAATTCGCCTAACAGAGCAGACTTGCGTAAACGGTCGTTTTTGGAAAGGTTTCTGGCAAGGCGAAGAACACGGCGTTCTTGCCTTGCAAAAACTCCTTGCAGAATAAAAATCAAATGCAACAGGTTTGTGCAATGGAACTTGAAGTGGGCACTACCAGACTGCACGCTCAAAGCGTTCGATCGCCTCTTCCAGCGAGAGCTGCCCCTGGGCCACCGCCAGGGTCAGGTCGAACAGTTCCTGTTGACTCAGGCAGGCGTAACCGAAGGTCATGCAGGGCCAGCCACACCAGGGCACAGCTCAGGGAAGTTCTCTTGTTCGCATCGACGCAGGCGTGGGCACGTGACAGGTAATAAAGGTAGGCCGCCGCCTGGGCAGGCACTGTCGATACCGCCGTTGCCCAAACAGTTCCTGAAGCGGTTGCGCCAGTGCACTTTCCAGTAACCCTGGGTCTCGCAAACCGGGCGAGCCGCCATAGCGCTCGATCTGAGCGTCATGCAGCGCCTCCACTTCTTCCCGACTTAAGCCTTCAAGCATCGGCCAATTGGCGGAAAAGGTCATCGTACTCACTCAGCACCTGGTCACGCGCCTGAGCAAAACGCTGCTGACGAGCCAGGGTCTCAGGACGCGATGCGTCCTGGGCCGGCGTGATGATAATGGCATTCCCCTGAATCTCGATCTGCACTTCGCTGCCGATGCCTGTCAGCTCCTTCATCTCTTTGGTGATGACCAGGGCCTCGCTGTTCCCAATTCGAGAAAGGGTCTTTCTAAGAACTTGCACCTGAATAGGCGGACAAAAAGCGCTCCCAGAGCTGAAATTCTGGAAGTGTGTACAAACAGGCTTCAGGGGAGCGCACCCATATTCTCTCACAGCGGATTCTGGACATTCCAGAGACGCTGTACCAACGGCGAAGCCTGGAGGCTTCGCTGCACCTCTTCCACAGTCCAGGTCAGAAGACCAAGTTCAGCCAGGCTGAGGGAGTCAGCCCCAGTGCACTCAGCCGTTTCTTCAACATCTACGACTGGGATTCAGACCGCTGCTGGGAAGAGATGCAGGACTTCCAGTGGCGCATCCTGCTGGATACAGCTCGTCACAAACGTAGACCTCGAATGCGGCTCAGCGTGGATCTGACCACGGTGGAAAAGGTGGGAACTCAGCTGCCCTATGTCAGTGTCTACAACGGTAGGCACGGCATCCATCTGGTGGTCTTGTTCGCCGAATATGGGGAACTGAAGTTCCCCATTTCTTACCGGATCTACCAGGGCAAGCACACCAGCACCCCGGTCACACTGGCCCTCGACTTGCTGGAAGAGGTGCCAGACTTCGTGGGGAAACGCTTTCAGGTCTGTGTACTGGCGGACAGCGGCTTTGAGGCCGCTGTCTTTCTGGAAGGTGTGCAGCGCCTCGGTTTCGAGTTCGTGGTGGGTGTGAGGAGCAACCGGCGCACGGACCATCCTGGGCGGGTGACGGTTGCAGACTGTCCGCATGGGGGGTACGTCAACCTCGCCAATTGGTCCCTGGAAACGCTGTCCCTGGGGAGAGTGATTCGTGGGGACCGCGAATTCTTCGCGGTGTCATCCGAGCTTCTGAAGGGAGATGACATCCTGGCCGAAGGAAAACGGCGTTGGGCGCTGGAATCTTTCTTCAAAGAGGGGAAGCACCAGTTTGGGTTGGCGCAGTTCGCGCTGCGAACTGCCAGGGGTTTGGACCGCTGGATTTTGATGGTCTTCTTGGCCTTCACCCTGACGACGCTGCACCGCTCAGAGGCCCTGACCTTGAATGAAGCTGCACGCTTGGCTCTCTACGCCTTGTTCCCCGAAGTCAGGCTCAACCACCTGCTGGGCCAGCTTCGGAAAGAGCAAGAATTCCTGCGCCAGCACGGCTATTCGCTCAGCTATGCAAGGTGCAACTTATGAGTCTTTCGCATACCCTATTCTAACGGTGTTCGTACTAAGAGATACCGTGTGACTTTGCGTCTCCGTTTGTGTAAGGCTTTCCCCCATGCTGATTGGCTACGCACGAGTCTCCAAAGGCGACCAGGATTCCGCCCTTCAGTTGAAGGCCTTGCAGGGAGCTGGGGTGGGTCAGGTCTTCAAGGAGCAGGCCAGTGGTGGCCGCTGGGATAGACCGGAGTTGCACAAAGCCTTGGAGCAGCTCCGCGAGGGAGATGTCCTGGTGGTCTGGAAACTGGACCGACTCAGCCGGAGCCTGAAAGACCTCCTGACCATCCTGGAGCAAATAGAACAGCGTGGAGCAGGTTTCCGTAGCTTGACCGAGAACATTGATACCACCACCCCAGCAGGACGGATGATGATGCAGATGGTCGGCAGCTTCGCGGAGTTCGAGCGGGCCATGATTCAGGAACGCACAAAAGCTGGCCTGGAGCAAGCCAGAGCCGCAGGTCGGGTGGGGGGCCGCCGTCCCAAGCTGACTCCGGCTCAGCAAGAAGAAATCCGGGAAGCGGTTCGGTCAGGCAGAAAGACAGCGGCGGACTGCGCCCGGCTCTTCGGCGTCAGTCAGGCGACAGTGTCACGCATTCTGGCCAAGAGGTGGGACGGAATTTCAGGCTTACATCAACAATGAGTACAGCATGATCTGTGTCAGGGTTGCAGCGCTGAAGTAAAAGCACTTGATAGTCTGAGAACATATGTCACTCTTACAATTCCGTGTACAACAATTCCGGTCTGTGGAAGACAGCGGTTGGATCACCTGTGACGCTGTTACTACTTTAGTCGGCATGAACGAAGCCGGAAAATCCAATCTACTGTTGGCCTTATGGAAGCTGAATCCAGCCCAAGGCGGGGAAATCAACCTGCTCGCAGATATGCCCCGCCGGATATACTCCACAGCTCGCAAGGAGCCGGAAACGATAACGTTTATTGAGACGGACTTCTCCATTACTGGAAAAGCGGCGGAGGAGATCAAGCAGAAAACCTATCTATCGTCAGATAGGGATTTAGATGTCCGAGTATCGCGAACCTTTGATGGGGAGATTCACATCAAGTTCCTGAACGCCACGCCCACCCAATCTCTAACATCAACCTCACTCCATAAGGTCCTGACGGAACAAATAGCTGTAGTGCAGGCGCAGGCAGCGCCGACTGAAGAACTTCAAAAGAGTAAAGAGACTGCCGAAGCCAGCCTTTCTAATGCATTGGAACTTTATCCAAGCGCTGGCACTCCTATAAATCCTGAGCTGCTCATGGCTTTACGGAGTAATACCGCTTCCTGGACCAAGCTCCCAGAATCATCCCCCTTCAGGGAAGCGCTGCGGCAGGTCTATAGGGAAGTTCTCGTAATAGAAAAATATTTCGGAGAGCCGCACCTCATCCGAGGTGTTAAAGATATGGTCTTGGACGCCATTCCCAAGTTCGTCTACTACTCCAATTACGGCAATCTTGACTCGGAGATCTACTTGCCTCATGCAATCGAGAACATGGCTCGTAAGGATCTCACCGGCATCGCCGAAGCGAAAGCCAGAACACTGCGAGTACTGTTTGAGTATGTAGGTCTGGACCCTAAGGAAATAGTGCAGATGGGTGCCGAACCCACTGGGTCTGCTTACCAACAGGTTACCCCTGAAGCTGCGCAGGAGGCCGCTGCTAGGAAAACTGAGCGTCAGGCCTTGCTGCATTCCGCCCAAAGCCGCCTATCCCGTGAATTCCAGGAGTGGTGGAAACAGGGCCAATACATCTTCGACTTCCGTGCAGACGGAAACTACTTCCGTATCTTCGTAGCCGACCGACAGCGACCCGAACAGATTGAGCTGGAAAACCGCAGCACAGGCCTTCAGTGGTTCCTGAGCTTCTACCTGGTGTTCCTCGTGGAAAGCAAAGATGCCCACCAGAACACAATTCTGCTACTCGACGAGGCGGGGCACTCCCTGCACCCTCTTGCGCAGCGTGACCTGGCAGATTTCTTCGCCAACCTCTCAAAGACGAACCAGGTAATCCACACCACCCAGTCCCCATTTCTGGTAGATACGAACCACGTAGACCGCGTGAAAGTGGTCTATGTCGATCCTGAGGGCTTCACGGTGGCCTCCGAGAATCTGCGTGCGGCTGAGGGGCAGAGTAACCAGCAACGGTCCATCTATGCAGTACATGCCGCGTTGGGCCTGAGTATCTCCGATACGCTCTTGCAAGGCTGCTTCCCTGTCATCGTGGAAGGCGTCTCGGATCAGATCTACCTGAGTGCTATCAAGAACTGGCTAATCAAAGAGAAACTGATCGCCCCAGGGCAGGAACTCCTTTTTGTGCCGTCCGGTGGCACCAAGGGCATTAAACCCCTGACGAGCATCCTGGTGGCCAGGGAAGGAGCGCTACCACCCGTGGTGGTAGACAGTGATACGTCTGGCCGCGCAATGCAAGCACAGCTCGCCGCAGACCTTTACAAGGCCAATCCAAAAAACATCATTCCCGTGAGTGACTACACCACGATCCCAGACGCCGAAATCGAGGATCTGATTCCCATCAATGTTCTTGACCCACTTCTCAACAAACTGTTCCGGGATGCCGATGAGATCTTCAGTGATCAATATGAGCCCACACGTCCCCTTGTCGACCAGATTGAGGAATTTGCAGCACAGAACAGCATCACGCTAGATCCCGGCTGGAAGGTCACACTGGCAAAGCAGTTCAAAGCTCGGATGATCGCCAAGTCCCCGCCAACCATTGAGAAGACAGCAAGTAGCGTCTGGCAGAAACTCTTCAAGAAGATCATGACTGCCTCTTGAGGCCAGACACCAGGAGAAACTGCTATATCTACTGCTAGTCGACTGCTATACTCCTGCTATGCCCATTGACCCATTAGAGCCAATTCCCAGTCTCTCGAAAAGACAGACAGAGATACTGCTCTACATCGGACAATATTTTGCTGCTAACCGCGAAGCTCCGTCACATATGGAAATTCGGGAACATCTTGGGCTAGGTGAACGCACCAATGTTGGTCCTTATCTAACCCCGCTCTTTAAGCGTGGATCTCAGTAGGTGACAACTTCACTTCCAGCCCCTCCTGGTGGGCAAAAAGGCTGGGTCAACAGGTCTAGGACAGCCATGAACTGTTGTGGTTTCCATCGTAAGGCATCTACGAGATGCTGAGCACCGTACCGCACCAGACTGACCGCTCTACGACCATGCTTGAGAATGGGGATGGACTGGGTCTGGTCAAACCAGACCCCCAAGCGCAAACAAAACATCCAGGCCAGTGTCACAAGGCCGAAGAGCCGCTGAAGACGGCTCCTTTCCGTCATCCCAGTCCGCTCCAGGTCGAAGCCTCGCTTCTTGAAGCTGCTGAAGGTGCACTCGATTGACCAGCGCTGCTTGTACAGCTTCCAGGTCTTCCGAGCGCTGAAATCTGTGGCAATGATGACGAGGTCACCTGTGGATGACCTCGTCGCGACCACCCGCATGAGTTCGCCAAACACGAACACCTTTTCGTCGATTTCATGGAAATGACCGTGCTGGACGTGCTTAAACCATTCCTTCCCATTCATGTCGTCCAGCATGTCGCTGTGCCGAATGCGGATCGCCCGCTTGATGCCTTGACGACGGAGAAAACGGAACCACTCCGCACCGATGAACTCACGGTCAGCCACCAGGCCTTGCCAGCGTTTCGCTGGCAAGACGCGGAGGAGCTTCAATACCAACCACATACGGGCGTAGGTGTGGCTGTTCCCAGACTCATCAAGAGGAACCCAAATCAGGGGCAGGGTGAAGCCATGAACCACGGCTCCAAGCACCAGAAAATTGATGGGCGTTTCCCCATGCTCCCAATTGGTGCGGTCCAGACTCAGCAACACCTTCCCCGGTGGAAGATGGACGACGAGCAGAGCGATGAAAAAGTCCATGTCCAGCTGCTCATCCCGGAAGGTGCGGTCTGCCCGCCTTTTCTTAGCCTGGGGCATGCTGATACCCGGCATGTGGGCACTCAGGTCGTGATGATTGATGCTCCTCGCGGCAATCATCGCCAGAAGGACGTCAATCAAGCGCTGAAGGGTGTCAATGCGGAGATGACTGGCGTGCGCTTTGAAGTGCTGGGTGAGTGCGGTAGCCTGCTGAGCAGCGGATTCTGTTGTTTTCACACTCTCAGAAGACCGCACACAGACGGCCCCATCAAGCTTGATGGGGCCGTCTGTTGGTTTTTGCCGTCTGGAACGAGGTCGAACTGAAGTTGTCACCTACTGAGAGACTATCCACCCATGTACTGTATTTTAATGGCTTGAGTTCTCGTTCAGTCTTCAGGAGGTTTCACTAGTGGCACGCAAAAAAGGTCAAACAGATCGATTGACTACTCAGCACATAGCTAGCAAAGGCGTGGAAGGCATTTTTAGTGAGTTGGCTCGCAAGCATGACCTAGACGTAGGGGAAGTCGCGACAAAGGTCATGGAAATGCTTTGCATAGAGTTTCCTATGATGGAGTTCCGCAAGCGTGCTTCGTTAAGCAAATCGACAATCAATAAACGCTTGCATGCAATAGATGACAGGCTTGGGCATGAGCTTTTCGTCAGTAATGCAGCAATACGTCCGGATGGCGGTATCATTGAGGTCAAAGACGATAAAGGTGAATGGCGTATCGTTCTAGTCACAGAAGCAAAATATCAGGGAAAAGATGTCGAAAATATTAAACTAGGTGTTCTTGTCGGTAAAAACAGTGATCAGGACATTATGGCAGCAGGGAATGCAATAGAGCGTTCTCACAAAAATATAAAAGAAATAGCTAACTATATGCTAGACGAGCAGCACTTTCCTTACGTATTGTTTCTGGAGGGTTCCAATTTTCTCACTGAAACTATAGAGGTTACTCGCCCAGACGGACGAACAGTTATACTCGAGTATAACTCAAGTAATCTGAATAGGATTGATCGCCTTACTGCCGCTAACTATTCAATGCCAATCAACACGAATCTATGTGAAAATATCAGTGTGATTAGCCGAAATCAAGCGATAATGTTGCAGGCAGCTTCAATTTATACTGAAGGCCGTGGTCAGAAATGGGATGCAGACAAAATGGCGGATGTCATGCTAGACGTGGCTAGAACATCAATTAGATTACTTGCAAGTGACTTATTCAGCCAGATGACAAAGAATGAAACGGGTAACCAGCAGTAATGTCACGACTTATCGATCGCTCTTTCTTAACGGAAGCAAAAAAGAACAAGAAGGATGAGTTTTATACTCAGAGGGTCGATATTGACCGTGAGCTTCAATATTATGAGGGCCAATTCAAAGGCAGGACCGTCTATTGTAATACAGATCACCCAAAAAAGAGTAATTTTGTCCGATATTTTTTAGATAACTTTACCCGTCTTGGTTTAAGGCGGCTCATTGCTACCGGATATGCAGTGGATGGTAGCAATTGCGGTACCTATTTTTCATACACAGGGAATCCAGATGAGCTTGTCGCTTGGAAGAACGATGAGTTAACACTACTGCAAGGGAATGGGGACTTTAGAAGCGATGAGTGTGTTGCTTTGCTTCGGGAATCAGATATCATTGTTACTAATCCCCCATACTCCTTGCTTCGCGAGTTTGTTGGGTGCATAGAATCTTTTAACAAAGATTTCTTGATTATTGCCACCGTCAATGCCATTACCTACAAGGAGATATTCCGACTCATTCATGCTGGCAAGATTTGGCTCGGGGTCGGTTTGGGGCGTGATATTTCTGGGTTTATTGTTCCTGATCATTATGAGCTTTATGGTACCGAAGCCAGATTGAATGACCGAGGCGAGCGGATCGTGTCCACAAATAACAGCCTCTGGCTCACTAATTTAGACTCTGAACGACGTCATCAGGATATTCCTCTCGTGAAGACCTACAGCGCTAACGAGGCTGATTATCCTCACTATGACAACCTCGATGGTATCAACGTCAATAAAACCAAGGATATCCCTTCTGATTGGTTCGGACTAATGGGAGTGCCCATTACCTTCCTCCATAAACACAATCCTGCTCAATTTGAGATCGTAGGATTTCGCAAGGGGAATGACGGGAAAGATCTGCGAATTAACGGAAAAGCACCCTACTTTAGGATCATTATCAGACGAAGAGAGGAAAGATAAGTAGTTGCCGGATACGACTTGGGTTATATTATATTCCCCCATTTTTCTCTCCGCGACATAACTTCTATGAATCGTTTCAAAAGCAAAAAACGGTTATTCTCAGAACTTGCACCTGAATAGGCGGACAAAAAGCGCTCCCAGAGCTGAAATTCTGGAAGTGTGAATCAACCGGTTTCAGGGGAGCGCACCCATATTCTCTCACAGCGGATTCTGGATATTCCAGAGACGCTGTATCAGCAGCGAAGCTTGCAAGCTTCGCTGCACCTCTTCCACAGTCCAGGTCAGAAGACCAACTTCAGCCAGGCTGAGGGAGTCAGTCCCAGTGCACTCAGCCGTTTCTTCAACATCTATGACTGGAATTCAGACCGCTGCTGGGAAGAGATGCAGGACTTCCAGTGGCGCATGTTGCTGGACGCGGCTCGTCACAAACGCAGACCTCGTCTGCGTCTCAGCGTGGATCTGACCACGGTGGAAAAGGTGGGGACTCAACTGCCCTACGTCAGCGTCTACAACGGCAGGCACGGCATTCATTTGGTGGTCTTGTTCGCCGAAAATGGGGAACTGAAGTTCCCCATTTCTTACCGGGTCTACCAGGGCAAGTACACCAGCACTCCCGTCACGTTAGCCCTTGACCTGCTGGAAGAGGTGCCAAACTTCGTCGGGAAGCGCTTTCAGGTCTGCGTACTGGCAGACAGTGGATTCGAATCCGCTGTCTTTCTGGACGGTGTGCAGCGTCTCGGTTTCGAGTTCGTGGTGGGTGTGCGGAGCAACCGACGCACGGATCATCCTGGGCGGGTGACAGTGGCGGATTGTCCGCACGGAGGGTATGTCAACCTCGCCAATTGGCCTCTAGAAACGCTGACCCTGGGGAGAATAGACCGTGGGGACCGTGAATTCTTCGCGGTGTCATCCGAGCTGCTGGAGGGGAAGGACATCCTTGCTGAAGGAAAACGGCGCTGGGCGCTGGAATCCTTTTTTAAGGAGGGAAAGCATCAGTTTGGGTTGGCGCAGTTCGCGCTGCGAACTGCCAGGGGTCTGGACCGCTGGATTTTGATGGTCTTCCTGGCCTTCACCCTGACCATGCTGTACCGCTCTGAGGACATGACCCTGAAAGAGGCAGCCCGCTTGGCCCTACATACCCTCTTCCCCGAAGTCAGGCTGAACCACCTGCTGAGCCAGCTTCAAAAAGAGCAAGAATTCCTCCACCAGCACGGCTATTCGCTCAGCTATGCAAGGTGCAACTTATGAGTCTTATCTTCCATTCACGCAGGTCAGACGCTATTGTAGGGGCAACCCGATTCTGGCGAGAGACCAGAAAAGGGAAAACCCCCGCATCTGACGCCAATCTTCTGCGAGGGAATTCCCAGGGTTGTGGTAACAACTTTTTGCTGTGGTTGTCGCTTAGGCGGCGGCCTTCGCTTACGTGTAGTGTAACGCGCCTACACGTCAGGGGTCAATCATAGGCCCACTAGGGGGGAAACCCCAAGAGCGTTGAAGGATTTACGTGAGTGATTCAACCGACATCATTCAGCGACCAGCTGGAGAGACCTTCGTGGTCATCAGAGAGTCCTACCTCGCAATCACCAACGGCGACAAGAGTGCCGCCATCCTGCTGAACTGGGGCGAGCAGTGGTACAAGTACAAACTCAAGGCCCGCGCGCAGGCCCGCGCCCAGAACTCCACCAAGAAAGCGCATGGAGAGGCCGCAGATCAGGATGAGGGCCTGTGGATTTACCGCTCAGCAACAGAGATCGCCACCGAGGACCTGCTCGGTACCCTCAGCGACAAGACGGTCTCGCAGAAAATGAAACTGTTGGAGCAGCTGGGCTTTCTCAAGCTGCGGAATAACCCCCACCAGCCCTACGACCGCAAGCTTCAGTACCTGTTTTGCCGTGCCAATGTCCAAGCGGCAGTCGATGCCTGGGCAGCCACACGGACCAAGCCCGACCTCGACCCGGCAGAGGGTGAAGATGGTGGCTCCACTGAAGAGGGCGCCGAACAGCCAGAACCCGGCACAGGGCAAAAACCCGAAGATAATGCGTCTGGAAGCCATTCGGAAAAACTTCCGGATGGAAATGGAAGCGAAGATAATAACCATTCGGAAAAACTTCCGGATGAATAAAGAGATTCATTCCATAGCTTCTTCCTTAGATTCAGAAGAAGAAGCACCCGCACTGGAAGCTGGGGAGCAGGACGCCACCCTGAACGCTTCTTCTTCTGAGGAGGCTTCGCCAGAAGATCTGCTGGAGGCTCTACTCGATGAAGCCGAAGGCGGGCAGGAAGAGGGCATCACAGCACAGCCCGCAAACACTGCCTCACTTCACGGGCCTGACCTTTCTGAGTCAGCTATCGGCCAAGGCGGGCAGCAGGATACCCAGCCCACTGCTGGTGAAGAAGTTCCGGGCGGCGCGGCTCCGGCGGGCGCGGTGGCGGCTGTCAACGCCCAGCTGGACCGCTACCTGAACAAACGCTGGCTGTCGCCGTATCAGCTGGGAGACAAGAAGATGCCTCCTCTCAGCACGGAAGTCGTCGGTGGCCTGGACCGCCGCGAGATTGCCAGCTTGATCAGCCTGGAGCAGCTGCGCGAGTTTCACAACGAGGCCCGCCGCAATATGTCCCAGCGCCGCCGTGAGCAGGAAACCAACCCAGGGCTGCCGGGGCTGAACTACACCACCGAGCTGCTGCGTCTCCTGCAGGAACATGCCGAGCAGCGTCTGGCCGTCCGCGAGATGGTGCAGCAACGGCCAGCCGGCGAAGTGGCCGGCAGCCTGCGCGTCAGCGGGCGCAGCGAGTGGCAGGTGGGTGACCAGGTCGTCTACATGCGGGAGCCGCACGAGATCGTGGCAGTCACGCCGCTGAAAATCACCGTGGCCCTGCTGAGCGACCGCGACATTCAGTGCGACATCATCCGCAGCAGCATGACCCCCAGTACCCTGCGGCCTTACCTGGCATCTGAGCAGCGGACTGGTTGAGGTGAAGCCTCAGCCTGCCCTATGGGGCAGTGACCCGGCCGGGTCGTTAACAGGGGCGGTCCGGGATATGCCCGGGGGATGGTGCAGCCTGTACTTATGCCACTTGATAACCACCGAAACGACCCCCAGGCCCCTCACGGTCACCTCTTCGTGACCTGGGACTCTGAGCCCTTACCCTATGTCCTTCAAGGAGTTTCCCCATGCCCGACTTACACCCCGGTTCACGGGAGTGCGTCCCTGGGCCGGCCGCCCAGGCCGCGGCCGACTGGTGGGCGCAGTTCCTCAGTGACCCCAGCCCAGGCGAGTCCGGATCCGACCTCCCTGCCCTCCTGAGCCTGAACCTCCGCAGCGAGGCCCGCTACACGCCTGAGCAGGTTCAGACTTTTGCCGACCGCCTGGCCTGCATCTTCCAGGCCCAGCTGGATGCTGGCCGCCGCGCCAGCGCCTGGACCGAGTACGGTCCTGACGAGGTGCTGACCTACGCCGCAGGGCTGGCCGGGTTTGAACTTGATCCGCTGGCCTTGCCGGTCAAAAGCTTCACTCTGCTGCAGGCTGGCTCTGAGGTGGTCATCACCCGCCTCGGGCCGGGCGGCGCGCCCCAGCAACTGGTGCCCCATGTGGAAGCGACCGCCTAAGCCCGCGGGGCCGCCGCCGAAGCGGTACCAGCGCCCAGCCGGCGCGGAGCGCATGACGATGCCGGAGGCCCAGCGCTTCGTAGGCCGCATGCGCTCCTTGCTGCAGCCAGACGCGCAGGACATCTTTTACCTCACCAACTACTGTTCACGTGTTCTGGACGTGCAGGTCGGCCACTTCCGCGACCTCGCCCTACAGGATGCCTACATCGTGGCCCGTCAGGCCGAAAAGGAGTTCTCCCGTGAATGACTCTCCCCCACTCCGACATACCGCTGTGCTGACCCTGACCGGGTGGGCCGCCGAACACCCGAAAGGCCTGAGCCTCTCGGGTGTTTCTTTTAAGGGGCCGCCCGGGCGCGCCGGCCAGCGCCTCACCGTGACTGGCCATCCCTGGAGCAACACAGCCGGCCAGCTGGTGCGCTTCCAGGCCCCCAAAGGCCGCATCCGGGGTGCCGGCCGGCGCGCCAACGGCTCGCAGCTGTACGTTGTCGGCCGGGTACTGAGGCTGGACCGGAGCCTCGGCATCATTCAGGTGAGTGTCTGGCCGGATGTGCCTACTGTCCGGCCCCTCAAGCTGACCATGCACGCGACGAGCGCTGTCCTGACTGCCCTGTGCCCGGAGGCCTTCGCCGCAGAGGTGCGGGGCCGACTGCTGCCCGGTGGCCTGCTGCTGGCCGAGACGGCCCGCGAGGTTCACGCTCCCCGGCCGCCAAGGCACCAGCGCTGGGGAAAACGCGGCAACCGCCCCCAGGCGGAAGTAGAGCAGATAGATCTGCTGCTGGCGGGCCTGCGCAGCGCCCTGGCTGAGCTGGATGAGTGCGGCCCGCTGGCGCCGGGGCTGGAAGCACAGGTGACCGGGTACCGCGTCCAGCTCCAGCAGCTGGGCTACCCCCGTGAGGTGCAGCCTTGACCTCTGAGCTGGAACGTCTGTTGCTGGGCTGCCTGAGTGTTCGGCAGCCCACTTCCTTGAATGAGGCGGTGACCCGACTCTGTGAGCGGCATCCGGAACTGAGGGAAGTGCTGACGGCCGGCGCGCAGGCGCCTAGCCTGGCCGGTCCCGGCGCCCAGCGCCTGTGGGCGACCTTCCAGCGGGAGGGCTGGGGGCGGCTGTACCGCACGTCAGGGCTGCTGCTGACCCCAGCGGGTGAGGCGCGGCTCGACGAGCTCTGGAAACGGAGGCAAAATCATGAGTGCTTGTGATCTCTTACTGCAAGTCCGCGAGCAGGACGCCCGGCTGGCCGAGCAGGGCCGGGACGCCGCCGAAAAACTCTGGGATGAGGATCAGCACCAGATCACCTTGATCAGCTGGGCCAGAAACCACCTCACGGACCTGCCGGAGCTGCAGATGCTGCACCACTCGCCCAATGGGGGCAAGCGGCAGACCGTGACCCGTAAGGGCAGAACCTACAGCCCTGAAGGCGCCAAGTTTAAGCGCATGGGCACCCGCGCCGGCTACCCGGATCTGCTGCTGGATGTGCCGCTGCACGGCTACCACGGCCTGCGGATTGAACTGAAGGACCTGAAGGGCAACACGCCCAGCCCAGAGCAGCGCGGCTGGATGATCGCCCACCGCCAGCAGGGCTACGCCGCCGACGTTGCCCGCGGCTGGCGCCAGGGCCGCATTCAGCTGCTGGCCTACCTCGCGGGCGAGGTGCACGAGTGGTACTGGGTGCCCAGGAAGGGCACGGCCTGCGAATTGCCAGGCCTGGGAGTGGACTGATGCTCGCCACCCTGGCTTTGGTTCTGCTGCTGGCCCTGCTGCCATGGGCCATAAAACGTCGGCGTCCCAGTTACGCCCCGTTTTGTACCAACCCCAACTGCCGTTGCGCCCTGCCGGCCCCTACTGCCTGCGCTGCCTGCGACCCGGTACTGGACAGCGCAGGCAATGTGCGCTGTGCCTGTTGCGGCCACTATCCATCCGACCATAAGGAGAAAGCATGACCACCGAACCCGTGCAGTACATCATCTGGAACCCCGAAGGCAAGACCCCGCCGCGTGTGCGGTTCGACGACCCTGCCCGCGCCAGGGCAGAAGCCGAGCGGCTGGCCGGCGCACATCTGGGGCAAGCGTTCTACATCTGCCAGCTGGTGAGCGTCACCCAGACCGGGCCGGTGACGACACGGGAGCTGGTGCAGCCGGAGCCGCCGGCGCAGCCAGCTGCGGGTGCCACCTACCGCATTGCCGACCTGGAATGCGACACCTATGCCGATGTCTTTGTGCCGCTGGGGGAGGTGCTGACGGGCCAGAAACTCGTGGACGCCTTTCTTGAGGTTGACCCCGAGTGCGCCCGAACCCTGGCCGACCTCGCGGACGGGCTGGTGGATTCCGTGCTGCGGCACCATGAAGTGACGCGCATCGGTGCCTTCCGGCTCCGCAGATTGGAGCAGTCATGACCGAGGCTCCAGCCGCGGCGGCCCAGCCGCCCACCCACTACACCCTGACCGTCACGGCTGAGCAGCTGGCGCTGATGCGCGACGCCACCGAGGTCTGCGCCCGGTTCCTGATCGGCCAGACGGATAGCGTCACGCTCACCTTTCTGGCAGGTCTGCCTACTGACGAGTTCTGCGAGCTGCGCGACCGCCTGGCGGAACTGGGCCCGCTGGTGACCGGCGAGCGGCCCAACTACTTCAAGGCCCGCTCGCCGGAGCTGGCGCGGGTCAAGGACGGTCTGTTCCTGCTGCATCAGGTGGTACGCCAGCCGTTGTATCTGGACCGCTGCGCTGCCGAAGGCACCGACCCCGGCTGGGCGGTCAGTCGCTACGACCCCCACCCAGTGCCGGGCTGGGAAATGCCGCAGATCTACGCGGGGAAAGTTGAGGGAGAACCATGGACAAAACTGTGAGCACCAACTTTGCTGACACCTGCCGCCGCCTGAGTGACAAGCTGCCGCTGGTCATGCAGGTGGAAGGTGACGTCCTGACCCTGACCTCACCGAAGGCGGGCACCCACCGCATCTGTCTGCTGAAGCCTTCAGAGGCGCATATCGAGGCCCTGATGAATGAAGTGGAACGGCTGTGCTACGCGCGGGGGTGGGTCGTGCGACTGCGGAGTGGTCGGCAGGGCACCGTGGTGGGCATCTATACCCCCAATGAAACCTACGCCGTGGAAGGCCCGGCCGACGCGCTGGTGCCGCTGCTGTTGTGCTTTGACACGGCCCTGGAAGCGGAGGATGCTCTGGCCGCAGCGGACACTCAGGAGCCTGCATGAGCGCCGACCTGCACCTTCTTGCCGCCCTCTCCGCCCAGCCCCTGCGTCCCGTCGTGGTCCGCACGCGCCTGGAAGCGCAGGGCCAAGCCATGACCGAAGTGCCGGAGCGACTGCACCGGCTGGCGCGGCGAGGCCTGGCCCTGCACGACCGGCGCTACGGCTACAGCCTGACGCCGGCGGGCGAGCAGTATCTCGATGACCGGCAAAGGGCTGCCCATGTCCACCCTGGCTGATTTGCAGGAGTTAGAGCGGTGCCTGCTGGCCCTGCCGCCCAGCTTCCACCGTGAGCGTGCCCTGGAGCGGGTGCGTGACCTGATCGCCGAGCAGGAGTGCCGCCTGTGGTGGCCGCCTGGCCCCTACCGCGTCCGGGCGCCGCGCCCTGGCGAACGCTGAATCTACTCTTCCCTGCCCCAGCCGCCACGCTGGGGCTGAAATTTTCCGAGGTATTCAAGATGACGAAAAAACCGATCACCGCGCAGTTTCTTGCCATAGCCGAAGGGCTTGCTTCAATCTCAGAGCGGGCCGAAGGTGAGCTGCTCCGCCTCGCCCCTCACCTTCAGCAGCTCCCTACCCTTGAAACTACGGGAGGCACTGACCCCGCCGCCCCAGAAGGGCCGATCAGAGTGGGAATCGGTCGGGGAGCATACATCCTGGGTCAGTGCCGCATCCTTTATGGGGAGAAGGCATTCAGCTTGCTGGCGCCGGGCTTCAGGGAGTTTGAAGCCCAGCTGATGTCTGGGAGCGCAGGCGACGCCAGTACTCCCAGAAATCAGTTCTACGCCCGCCGGGATGAGCAGCTGGCTGCCAGCCGCGCCCGCTTCGAGGTCGAGGAGCACCTGAACAGCCTGAGCCAGGGCGAAGTGGAGAATCTCGCGGCCGCCATTCGCGCCGGTGGTCGCCTGAAGGGATTGGTGAGGGCCAAATGACCGACCCCGATTTCCTGGCCGCCGCTGCCGAACGCACCTATGCCATCAACGGCGCCAACGGCTGGCACGATGGTTATACCCAAGCTGACGCCTTCACCAAGATCAGCCTCATCAGCACCGAGGTCCGCGAGTGGCAGCTGGAGAACCGTCCGGGCAACGAGCAGCAGGCGCTGAACGAACTGGCTGACATCATTATCCGTACGATGGACACCTGCGAGCTGCTGGAGCGCGGGGCGTTCACGCTGGCCCTGGTGATGGCCGTCCCGTTTCGCTATTACATGCATGGCAACGATATGTTGCACCGTGACAACATGTACGGCTTGATCGAGGATGCCAAGCAGGCGTTCCGCAAGTCCCCAGGTGGGGATGCGCCTGCCAATCCCACAGAGGCAGGGCCAGAAACCCTGAACGCAGTCCTGCCCCACCTCGGCCAACTGGCCCTGTACGCTCTGATGCTGCTGGAGCACTTCGCTGCACGCGAGAACCTGACCGCCCAGGACGTCATCACCCGCGTGCTGGACAAGAACGCCACTCGCGGGTACCGGCATGGGGGACGCAGACTATGAGCCGCGATCCCGAACTGGACCGCAGCCTGAGCGCGGCGTGGCAGAGCCTGGAAGAGAAGGCGGCCCAGGAGGGCCACCGCCCGCGCATCGCGCAGCGGGTGGCCGCCAGGCTGCCGCCGGATCTGGCCCCAGCGGTACTGGAGCGCGAGCGCATCGGCGTGCGGAAGTACGGCCAGTATATGGACGACAACCATCAGCCGCAGCGAGCGCGGGCCGTGCATCTGGTGCAGGAAAAACTGGACGGACTCAATTACAGCGAGTGGCTCGCCGGTCCCTGGTGGCTGCGGGTCTTCGACTGGATCGACGTACTACACGTGCGGCTGATGGCCCGGCGTTACCGCCTGACCGCCCAGGACATCATCAAGGGCGGGAAGCGGTGAGCGAGAAGACCTGCAGCCACCAGGGACCTATGGCGCCGCCGGCAGAAGCCTGACCGCTGCGAGGCCACCGAGTACCAGACCTGGCGGCCCTGCGGCGCAGGTGGCCCCGCCGGCTACCGCCCTGGCCTGACCGGACCAGCCACCGAGAGCTACGGCGGCAGCAACCTGCTGACCGCGCCGCAGTGTCGTTGCTACATGTGGATTGCCGAGGAGGCGGTCCACAGAGGCAAGCCTGTGTAGTTCTGTTCTGCGCTCCCCTTCCGCCGCGCGCCCACCCTGGGCGCGTCTTTCTTTTTCCGAGGTACTCCCATGTCCAAATCCAAGAAAATGCAGCGTGACGTCCTCAGGCAGCTGGCTCAGCAACCGCGTCCAGCCCAGCCCACGCCCCTCCCTGACCCCCACGAGCAGGACACGGCAGCCGACGTGGCCGAGGCTCAGGCCTGGCTGAGCGGTGAGCGAGATGCGCGGCCACCCGTGGTCCAGTTTCAGCCCGCCACGGTGGAGAGCCTGCGGGGCCTGGGCGCGCAGTCGGTGACCCGTAGCTCTCCCCAGTTCCAGCCCGCTCCGCCCATCCCGGACGGCCCTGCAGAGCCCGCGCCGCCCCGGCGCAGCGGGCGCCTGGTCCTCGACAGCCGTGCCGACTCTCCCCGCGACCTCCATGCCCCGCTGACCACCGAGCAGGCCCTGACCGTCCGGTTGCTGGAAGCTGGAATGGCCGCTGCGGGTAATGCCCAGGAGGCGTTCTACGACGCTGTGCACGGCCTGCCCTCCGTCCAGAAATTGGCGCGGCGCATTCTTGCCCAGGAGGCTGCGGGTGAGTAAGGCTCCCTTTCAGCCCCCTGAAGGCTTCGGAGAGCTGGTCAAGGTCTGCCGGGCGGCCCTGCAACGGCAGGCGCTGCTGGCCGACATGGATGAGGACAGCGCAGAGGCCGCTGTCATGCGCTCGGAGCTGGCCGATCATGACCGGCAGGTCCAGGACTTCGCAGCCCGACTCGCGGAGGATGATCCGCAGGGGGTGCTGACCCAGGCCCGCCTGCTGGCCGCCGAACCCCGCCAGCGCCAGCTGCCGCAGTCCACCCACTGCGCTGTCTGCCCCGTGCGTGGCTGTGGCCGCGAACTGCCGATCAAGCCAGAGCACGCCGACCGCGCCTACCGCTGCCCCTGCCCCAACGCTGCCGAACTCTACGTGGGCCGCACGGACAAGGCGTGGACCCTGCACCTGCCGCCCTCTACGCAGGAGCAGCGCGAGACGGTCAACCGCATCGCCCACGCCCTCTACACGGGGCAGGGCTACCGGGACCGGGGCCACAGGCCCACCCTGACGGCCGCCGACGGGAACAGCGCCCGCATGGCCGAGGCGTTCCAGACCTTCCATGCGCTGACCCGGCAAGTGACCCACGCGGTGCTGGCCGGCCACCCCATGCAGGCCCTGGACCTGGCCGAGCGGGCATACGCCGCCGAGGCTGCCTACTGGACCCATGAGCGCCGGTACCGCCTGGCCCGCCGTGAGCACCAGAACACCGGCCGCTGGCATGACACGGAGACCTTCTGGATTGAGCAGCCAGACCCCTATACGCCAGGGCACCCGCTGCGGCGCTACACGTTCAACCTGGTGGCTGTCTGGGATGAGCGCGGCGCCACGGTGGAAGTGGTGAATGGCCGGGAAATTGAGGTGCAGTCAGGGCTGGCGGTGGACGCCGAAGCCTGGCGCCAGCTGGTGGCGCTGCTGACGCGGGCAGAGAGTAAGCCGGGGTCGAAGACGGACCCACAAGAGCTGGTGTACCGCAGCCACAAGGGCAGCCTGGTGGTGCGTGACCACGTGAAGAAGCGCTTCCCGGAGGCGCTCAAGGCCCTGGAAGCGCTGCGGCTGAGCCTGGTGATGGAGGCCCGGGCGCCGCAGTGAATAATCCTACTCAAGTGCTCAGATTTAACAGGGCACAGTCAGTTATACTTCGTCTAAATCGTAAGTTTGGAGAAATATATGGCAAGTACGAAAACCGGGATTGAGTGGACTGACAAGACTTGGAACCCAACGACTGGGTGCAACAAGGTCTCCCCCGGCTGCAAGCATTGCTATGCGGAAGAGATTACTCGCCGCTTCAAGGGGACGTTCCCGAACGGCTTTGCCTTCACTCTTCACGAGGACCGGTTGCAACAGCCCAGGTCGTGGAAAAAGCCCAGCAGAATTTTCGTGAACTCTATGTCGGACCTTTTCCACGAACAGATGCCACTGTCTTACCTGCAGCAAATCTTCGAGGTCATGGCGGATTGCCCCCAGCATATTTTTCAGGTGTTGACTAAGCGTGCTGAGCGGATGCAAGAGCTGGCGCCCTATCTGGATTGGCCTGACAATGTCTGGATGGGCGTCTCCGTCGAGACGCAAAAATATGTTCATCGCGTGGACGCTCTACGCACGGTGCCTTGCTCAGTACGTTTTCTCTCTTGTGAGCCTCTGCTCGGCCCCCTGGACCTGAATCTTGAGGGCATCCACTGGGTCATTACTGGTGGGGAATCGGGCGCAAAGCATCGCCCGATAGACCCAGACTGGGTGCGGAGTATCCGTGATCAGTGCTTGTCCGCCGATGTGGCCTTCTTCCACAAGCAATGGGGAGGCGCCCGCCCTAAATCGAACGGACGCCTGTTGGATGGAATGGAGTGGAGCCAGATGCCCAGACCTCTACCTTCGGCGGCAGATTGACTTAGAACAAGCGGTCCATTCCCTGCTTATCCCGCTCAATCTTCTTCAGAATGTCCTCGGCAATGCGCAGGGCCGTACCATTCTTTGAGGCGAACACGAGGGTGTGAAGGTTGCTGTTCTTGCTGTTGGTCGCAATCAAGTAGCGCTCAACGTGGCTGAACCCGAGGCCTCGCAGGCCCTCCAAGTACAGTTCCAGAAAGGCTTCAAATTTAGATTGACGCATTACGGTCTGGGGGTTAAGTCCTTCTGCGATAGGACGCCAACGCTCGTGCCCGTAAAACTGTGTCACCCTGTCGTGCGTCGGAGGGCTTCCTGCGCAGCGAGTTACGCCACCTGCGGAGACGAGAATGAATAGGTCTGCCTTTGGGCGATCACCGATTTGCCGCACTGTCTCCCACTCCAGCTCTAGGCCTTCGGGGTCCATCAGGTAGAAGGTGGGCAGGTTGCGCTGCATCTGCCGCAGGATGGACGCCACTTCCTTATTGAAGTCCCCACGTTGAAGGTGGATATGCTGACGGATGCCGCTGTATTCATCCGCCGCAAGCTCTGCCTTCAACTGATTGACGTTTTTGAGACCCTTCTCGATGAGGAAGTACTCTTTGAACGGAGGCTTCACGCTGGCCGCTATGAGGGGTGATCCCTTGCGTAGCACGCCATTAATGTCATTCTTCCCAGGACCTGCGAAACCATCGACGTAATACGTGTTGGTATGGCCTTCCTGCTCATTCCAGAATCGCTTGCAGGCCAGCTGGAAAGCCGGCAGATACCTCTCTAGGAATTCAAGCTTGTCTGCCGTCCACACATGCCCTCGTCTAGACGTCCCTTCCCCCTCAGTGCGCTTTGGCATAGTCCAAGTATTTCACTGTCTGTCTTACCGTGTGACTAAATTTGCATGTGCCCGTTCTCCGTTCAATGCCAGCAGCCGCCCTAATACCTCTTCCTCAGTGAGCGGCCACTCCCAGCCGTATGCGGCGGCCACGGCTTCGTCCAGGCGGGTGTGGGCAGTCAGCAGAGGCATGACGGGGTGGCCGGAATCGGGATTCTCCCGTAAAGACTCCAGCCCGTTGTAGATGCCGGTGAGGGTTGCACCGTCCTCGGCCAGCAAGCTGCTGCGCACACTGTCCAGATACCGCGCCCACTTCTCCACTTCAGCCCGCTGCTCAGGCGTGGGCCGGGGAAACGGGAAGGTCTGGAAACAGGTAGATGGGGTATAGCGGGGGCGGTCCTCCAACGCGGTTCCCATCGTTCTGGCCCACTGGGCATGGATGGAAGAGTTCAGCACGCCAAAGGTGAAATCGGAGTCAGCAGCCACAGCCACCACCTGACTGTCAGGCAAGGTGCCCACGTCCATCCAGACCGGTAGGAGGTGTTTGGCCAGACGGGCAATGGCGATATAGCGTTTCAGGCTCTGGAAAGCTTCCCGCATTTCTGGCCGGGAACGCTGATGCAACCACCACCTTTCTCTAGATGGCGCATCCTTGCTGACGTCCCGCCCTGGCTTAATCTCCCGCCGCACGTACTCGAACGGCTCCACGTAGCGGGCCGCCTCAGACTCCGTCATTTGATTGAAATCAATAATGTACATGCCCCTGGGTCGCCGGGTCAGGTCCATCCCGTTCACCCAGGGGCGAATCACATCGGCATTGCTCACCCCATCCGGATTAGGCAACCGCAGCCAACGCTCTGCTTGCGCGGCTGAAATCTCGAACTTGCCACCCTTCTGGGTACCGATGAAGGCCAGTCCCTCATTCTCCTTTAGGGGCACCGCCTGATTCACGTCCACTCGGCTGCTCAGGTCGGCATTGATGGCGGCCACCGGCTGACCGTTCAAGATCTTCTCCTTCTCCTGACCCCCATCAAAGCCGAACAGGCTCACCCGCACTGCTGCCCCGTCCTGTAACCAGGGCTCATCGCTCCAGGCCATGAACAGGTCACCTGTCTCCTTGATGCGCTCCAGCACCGTCCGGTTCTTCCCGCCCCGAATGGAGTTGGTGGTCACGAAGCCAGCAGCTCGCACTTCACCTGCCTCAATCAGTGCGCGGGCCTTCTCCGGCCAGTAGCAAACCAGATCACTCTGACCCGGTAGCCGCTCACCATAGGCTCCCCGCAGGGCGGCCACGTAGTCATCCCCCAGCACCCGCTTCAGTTTCTTGTCCCCCAGAAACGGTGGGTTGCCCACGATGAAGTCTGCCTGCGGCCACGCGGCTTCCGTCCCGTCCTCATTCAGCAGCGCGTCCCGGTTCTCAATCGTGTGCAGCCGCTGCAGCACCGGCGTCGGCCACTGGCCCCCGTGCGCGGCCTGCCACTGGAAGAAGGCAATCCAGATACTCACACTCGCCAGCTCATGCGCGAACGGCTCAATCTCAATCCCATGAAACTGCCGGGGATGGACAATCGGCGGCACATCGAAAGCTCCCGCCCCCAGTTCCATCGCCGTTACTCGCGTCTCCTGATCCAGATCCAGCAGCAGGGTCAGCGCCACCACCAGAAAGTTGCCCGACCCGCAGGCCGGGTCCAGCACCCGCACCGCCCCCAGCCGCTCCCGGAACGCCTGCACCGTCTCCAGGGCCCTGCGCTTCCCCCCACGCTTCTGGGCCTGCGCTTCTGCCTCCGCCTTCACTGCCTCCCACTCCCGGCGCAGTGGCTGCATGATCACCGGCTCCACGATCCGCAGAATGTCCTGCACCCCGGTGTAGTGCGCGCCGCGCTTCTTCCGTACGTCTTTCTCCAGGCTGCCCTCGAACAGCGTGCCGAAGATGGCCGGCTCCACCTCCGACCAGTCCAGCCGCGCCGCCGCCAGCAGGTCGTCTATCTGCTCTACGGTCAGGGGCAATGCCGAGTCATCGTCGAACAGACCGCCGTTGAAGTGACGAATCTCCGAGACACCGAAGTACCCCCCGCCCCGCATGGCCCCGAACAGCTGACTGAACAGCCCCTGACTCTGGGCTGGGTTGCGCCGGGCCGCCTCCAGCAGCCGGGTGAGCAGCCCGCGTTCCAACAGGCCCACGTCCTCAGAGAACATGGCGAAGACCACCCGCATCAGGAAGTGGGCAATCTGGGTCTGGCTGCCCGCCTCACTCTTTCTGAGGCTGGCAGCGACCTCACCAATCTTCGCGGTGGCGTCCTGGGTGACCCGCTCACGCAGCTGCCGGGGGTCCAGCCGGGCCGGGTCGGTGAAGGCGGCGCGCAAAATCTGCAGGGCAGTCAGGTCACCGGCCACGGGACGGTCGTAAGTGATGTCGTCCAGGCTCAGGTCGAAGCGGCGCGGGCTGCTGCCGGTGAAGTTGGTGTGGACCTCGGTGTGGTTCAGGTCGCTGACGATCAGGAGCGGCGGGTTGTCCAGCTCGCGGGCATAGAGGAGCGCCTGCTGCAGGGCTTTGCCCAGGCTCTTGCCCTTGGCCTTGTACTCGCAGATGAAGTGGCCGCGTTTGAACACGTCGGCAAACCCCTGCTCGCCGGTCCCCGCCTTCTTGACGGCTTTCTCGAAGGCGTAGTCCTGGCCGGTGGTGTCGCTGCTGGGGGTCGGCTCACCGACCAGGGCGCACAGGTCACGGAAATGTTCCTGGTAGCCGGCACGCTCGGAGGTGTGGGGCGCGAGCTGGCGCCACTTGTCGGCAAAATCCTGCGGGTTCACCCCTTCAGGGTAGCGGTTGGTGAGATGACCCAGAGCACATTTGGAGCATGATCGCCAGCCTATACGGCGTACATTGAGGGCGTGAAACGCATTTTCCTTGCACTTTTGCTCTCCACCCTTGGCGCCGCGCACGCTCAACTGAAGGTCACTGCCCCGGCCGTCCAGACTTGCGCAGCCAAGGCCTTCCCCGTTCTAGGTATCACGGTGGAAAGGATGGGCGGCACCGCCGGTTACGAACTGACCGAAGCTCTGCGTGACGACTTAACACGGCGCGGCTTTCAGGTGGTTCCCGACTACTCCCATGACTTGGTTGACCTTGCCAGCATCGGCATCAAAGGCGACGCGGAGTATTGGGAGAACTATCAGGGCAGAAGCTCGTCGCGTATAGGGGAAGCCCGCCTGGTTATTTACGACGTGAACTTCCGCAACAAGGTGCTGCTGAATCTTGATCAAGAACCCGCCAGGATTGTCTGGAACGCCCCGATAGAGGCCGACTTTGCCAAGTCCATTGGTGACGTAATCGCCAAGACCTTCTGCCAAAAGTCGTAGCCCTTGCACCCTTCCCCAAATTCAGCTAAAATCTTTTTACTATAGCGAAGTGTATCTGTAGACACCATAACCCAGCCCCCCGTTCCGTTCAGGTTCGGGGGGCTTTGCCTTGGAGGGCACGTGTTTAAACCCCGCATTCGCCGGCGCGATCCACGTGCGCCGGAGCATATCGCCTACGCCGCCTACCTCTTCCCTACCCCGGCGGCCTTCCGCATGTACCTGCGTGGTGTGAGCTGGGACAACCTGCGCGACTGGGCCGAGCATTCTTCCCAGCTGCCCGCCCGCCACCGCCTGGCCTTAGAAGATGAGCTGGATTACCGCAGCGCCCGCCCCTACATGCACGCCGGAGGCAAGGATGAGTGAGCCGCAGACGGTCAACAAACGCCTGGACCCCGCAGTCCCTGTCCAGGGTGGCCCACTGAAGGTCTGGCCCCGGAATTACAACCAGGGCGACGTGAAAGCCATTGCCGAGAGCATCCAGGTGAACGGCTTTTACGGCACCATCGTGGTTCAGGAATCCACGGGGTACGTCCTGGCCGGCAACCACACCTTCCAGGCTGCCCAGCAGGCGGGACTCGCCACCATCTCCGTGGCCTGGGTGGACGTGGACGACGAATCGGCCGCCCGCATTGCCCTCGCGGACAACCTGACGGCCCGTAAGAGCAGCTTCGACGACCGGGCCCTGGCCGGCCTGCTGCAGCAGTTGTACGACACCGAGCTGGGCCTGCTCGGCACCGGCAGTACCGATGCCGAACTGCGCGACCTGCTGGCCGAACTGGAGCCGGCGATGACCAATAAGGACGTCACCGCCGACGAGGATGACGTCCCTGCCGTGCCGGACGAAGTGCTGGTCGTCAGCCAGCCGGGCGACATCTGGACCCTCGGCCCCCACCGCGTCGGCTGCGGCTCCAGCCTGGACCCTGAGCATGTCCGCCGCCTGCTGGACGGGCGCCTGGCCGACCTGGTGGTGACTGATCCACTGTACAACGTGGCCTACGAGGGCAAGACCAAGGACCGGCTGACCATCGCCAACGACGCCATGACGCCCAAGGAGTTCCGGAACTTCATGACCGAAGCGATGGATACGACTTTCGGGGCCATGCGTGAAGGTGCCTGCATCTATGTGGCCTACGCGGACAGCGAGGCGGCCACCTTCCACGACACCTTCCGGGGTGCGGGGTTCAAGTTCAGTCAGGTGCTGGTCTGGGTCAAGCACGCGCCCGTGCTGAGCCGTCAGGACTACAACAACCAGTACGAGCCGATCATCTATGGCTGGAAGCCCGGCGCCGGCCACTGGTTCAACGGCGATTTTACGCAGACTACCGTGATTGACGCGGCCCAGGACTACAGCAGGCTGAGCAAGGACGAGCTGGTGGCCCTGCTGCAGAGCATGAGTGACGCGAGCGACGTGGTGCGGGTGAAGAAACCGAACCGAAATGGGCTGCACCCTACCATGAAGCCTCAAAGTTTGTTCCGGAAGCTGATTCAGGCCAGCAGCCGCCCCACCGAGCTGGTGTACGACCCCTTCGGGGGAAGCGGGACGACGCTGTTGGCCTCGCACACCTCTGGTCGCGTCTGCTGCACCAACGACCTGGACCCGCGCTATGTGGACGTGATTGTCCAGCGGGCCCAGGAGCAGACGGGCCTGAGTGCCGTGCGCAAGAGCGATGGCCGCAGCTTTGACGAGCTGAAAGCGGAAAGGAGAGGCTTGGTATGACCGCAACCCACCGCATCGAACACCATGCCCTGTCCGAGTTGGTCCAGCGCGCCTGGGGTGAGACCCCCCGGCGCCACAAGCTGGAGGAGATCCGCGCCAGCGTGACCCGCTTCGGGTACGCCCGCCCTCTGGTGATTGATGACACCTCCGGCCGCGTGGTGGTGGGCAACGGATTGCTGGCCGCCCTGCTGATTGCCCGCCAAGATGACCAGGCGGCCCCGCAGCGGGTCACCGTCCGTGAGGATGGCGAATGGACCGTGCCCACGGTGCATATTGCGCTGCAGGAAGGCGAGTGGAAGGCCTATTCCATCAGCGACACCCGCACCGAGGAACTGGGCGAGTGGGACAGCGAGCGCCTGATTCACGAACTGCAGCAGATAGCCGAGAGTGACCTCGGCCTGGACGGTATCGGCTTCACCAACGAGGACCTGGAAGTGCTGCTGGCCCAGCAGGGCGGCGCGTTGCCAGAGTCGTTTGCCGAGATTCCCAGCGCAGATGGCGCCCCAGACAGTAAGCCCCGGTCCGTCACCTGCCCCCACTGTGGCGAGACCTTCGAGCCGTGAAGTCCAGCAGCTATGCTGCCGAGCTGGACGCTGCGGCCACCGCTGCCCACGCCCCCCGCGCACCGGATGCCCCGACGGTGATCAGCACCTTCGCAGGCCGGGGGGGCTCCAGTACCGGCTACCACATGGCGGGGTTCCATGAGCTGCTGGCGGTGGAATGGGACGCCCACGCCGCCGCCACCCTGCGCCTCAACTACCCGGAGCTGGATGTCTACCACGGTGACATCGCGGCCCTGAGCGTGGATGAGGTGCTGGAACGCTGCGGCCTGCAGCCCGGCGAACTGGATCTGTTCGACGGCAGCCCGCCTTGCCAGGGCTTCAGCCTAATGGGGCAGCGCCAAATGGATGACCCGCGCAACCAGCTGTTCCGGGAATACCTGCGGCTGCTGGAAGGCCTGCGCCCCCGCACCTTCGTGATGGAGAACGTGAAGGGCATGGTGGCGGGCAAGATGCGCGGTGTCTACCGGGAGGCCATCCAGGCTTTCCAGGCTGCCGGCTACCGGACTGTGGCCGGGGTGCTGAACGCTGCCTACCTGGGGGTGCCGCAGGCCCGCGAGCGCCTGATTGTCATCGGCGTCCGCGAGGACCTGGGCATCCAGCCCACCCTGCCCCGCCCCTTCAGCCGGGTGATCACTGTGCGGGACGCCCTGTGCGACCTGCCGCAGACGCCTGACGGGTACCGCATCCTGAAGCCTAAGTGGCTGGCGGTGTACGCGAAGGTCAAGCCGGGCCAGGACTTCGGAGACATCCACCCGAAGGGCCACTTCTTCTCCAGCCGCAAGATTCACCCTGACCGGACCAGCCCGACCATCGTGAAGACCATGGGGCTGAACAAAAACGGTGACGCCCACGGGGGCATGTTCCACTGGCGCTTTCCCCGCCTGATGACCGTGGCCGAGCTGAAACGCCTGGGGAGCTTCCCTGACGATTACCAGTTCGCTCCTGGCAAGGACGACGTGGATACGTTCATCAAGTCCTGGGCCGGCATTGGCAACAGCGTGCCGCCTCTCATGACCCGCGCTGTTGCTCAGCATGTGCGGGACACCGTACTGGAAAGGACGTCACCTTGACTCGCAGCGCCCGCACCTTACGGAGGCCAGCGATGCTGACATCGGTATAGGCCAGGTCAATATGGCTAGGAATCAGGTCCATGCCGTGGACCTGCACCGGTTCCGGCAGAGGCTGGTATTTCTCCAGGGCATCTTTGACTGTCTGTTCAGGCTGCACGTTGTCGACGCCAAGCCACTCGGTCAGGTTACCCTGGGGGTCGAGATCGATCAGCAAAACCTTTTTCCCGCGCCGGGACAGTTCATACCCGACGTCCCTTACCGTACTGGTTTTGGAAGCACCGCCCGCATGGATAAATACCTGCAGCACCTGAGTTTGTCGCATTGACATATCTCTATTGTGACTGCTGAAGACCCGGAAAGTGAACCGGTGGCAACGTTGCCACCGGGCATAGCAGGCGCGGAAGCACTGTCACTGATAACGCGCAAAAGTGCAGCAGAGCGGACACTGAATAAGTAGCCTAGGGTCATGTACCGCAGAGTGCTCCTGCTACTTTTCGCCTTTCAGAGTGCCGTGCTGGCCGCGCCTACGGTGACCACAGGAACATGGGGAAACTTCACCCTGAAAACTGTAGATGATCATCTTGAAGGCGACGGAAGCACCTTGGAGATTTCCCAAAGCGGCAAGGTCAAACAGCGGTTAAGTGGTTTCCGCATTCGAACAGCTGGATTTCCACTGCGCCCTGGTGGATATAAGGAACTGGTTGTCACGCTCGACTCCGGGGGAGCGCATTGCTGCTATGTCAATGCCATCTATACGCAAGATGGTGGTGCCCTCAAACTCATCGGTGCCTTCGACGGTACTGCAAAGTACCGCGACCTGGACGGAGACAGAACTCAGGAGATCATCGTGACCCAGAGTTCTACCTTTTTTCCAGGCTGGAGTATGGCAAGTCTCAACTACCTGAGTTCCGTCTGGGGCTGGGATAAAAGGAAGGAACGCCTGACATATCAGACAGCGAAGTATCCAGAGATTCTTAATAAGGACGCAGCCATGGAATTGGCGTGGCTTCAGAGCTACCTCAGTAACCCAGGCGAGCAGCTGGACGAAGGCTGGCAGTCGCCGCTCAGTGGCTACTACACCAGTAAGCTCTTGGCTGGGCGAAAGGCTGAGGCAGAGTCTCAGATTGGCCGCACTCTTGCTGCTCATCCGGAGATGAGAATCTGGTTCAACCAAAACCGCGGGCAGATGGAACAAGCAGCCCTGGAGCAACAAAAGCGCTTGGTAGTTGGCGAAGCGATATCCAGAAAACTGGACGAAGGAGGAATGCGATAACCAACGTCAGATGAGGTCCTCTGGAGTCTGGGAACCTGAACAATCTTCCTGGGATTGAGCCTAATTACCAGCCTTCGAGGGCCTCGTCCAAGGCGCTGTCGGCCCATTTGGCATAAATCCGGGTGGTCTCCAGCGAGCTGTGGCCCAGGTGCCGGGCGGCATGTTCCAGGTTGCCGGTCTGCCGGGTGAGCCGGGTGCCAGCGTAGTGCCGCATCGCGTGCCAGCCAAGATACCTCACCCCTGACTCCTGGCATAACTTTCTGAGCCGCTCTCTGGCAGCAGTCTGAGAGGCACCGATGACAGGCTCCTGATCTCCAGGCTGGGCTTGATCCCTGAGCGGCAGGAGTTCGCCTTTCAGGCTTTTGCTAAGGCGAACCTGTCTGACCTTTCCACCTTTGCCTGTCACCGTGAGCTGGCCGGCCGCCAGCTGGACATCCTCCCAGTGCAGGGCTACCGCTTCCGAGATACGCAGGCCACCATGGGCGCATAGGAGAATCAGCACACGGTCCCGCAGGGAAGCAAATTGCAGCAAGCGGCGCAGTTCGTCTTCACGGTAAGGCTGTCTCTTATCCCAGGGCGCCGTTTTCTCAGGAGCCGGTTTGAGATCACTTAAGGGATCACGGTCCGTGACTCCTGCCCAGCGCAGGGCCTTATAAAGGGCGCGGGCAGCGGCGAGGTGGACCTGTACCGTACTGGGGGCCAGCCCTTCGGCTTCGAGGGTACGTATATAGAGCGCACCACTGTCTCTGGAAGGGCGCAACAGACTGACGGCGCGGCTTTGGGCAAAGTCCAGGTACCTTGCTATGCCCTGCTTGTACGTCCTGAGCGTACGGTTGGACGCCGAAGCGCCAGCTCTGCCGAACAGGGTGAGATGTGCCTGGGTCAGTGACCAGAGCGGCGGCAGGTCGTAAGCCTGAGCCGCCTGGACGGCGCGGCGGCGGCGATCATCTTCCGGGAGTTCTGACCACTCGCGGGCGGTGCTTAAGGGATCAGCGGCGTACCGGATGATGTCCCAGGAGGTCGGAGAGGCGGAGTCCATAGACAAGTCAGAATACCTTACGCCAAGAACACTTGGCATAACCAAGCGGAAGTTAAGCCACTTATGACCTTTTAGGCCTACTAGGCGGTGTCAGCGGGGTGTGTTCAGATTTAGCACATAAAGAGTGTGCCAAAATATATCCATGACTCAAGCCCATAGAAAACATGTGGCCTTTGAACCACAGGTAGCCCGGTTTCTGGAGCACTATCAACAGCGCCATGGCTTGCCTTCTTTTAGTGCAGCCGTCGAAGCTGCGGCTCTGGCGCTGCAGGAGCAAGAACTCCGGGCCGGATATGCGCAGTTCGCTCAGGATTACGCTCAAGATGAGGAAGCTCAGCAAGAGGCAGAAGCCTGGCTAGATTTGCCTATGCAGGAACAGCGATGAAGCGCGGTGATATCTACCGGGTCGACTTCGAGCCAAGTGTGCAGGGGGAGCCAGCAAAGACGCGTCCTGCAGTGATCCTTACCAATGACCTGGCGAATGAGGCCTTGCCACACCTGGTTGTTGCCCCCATCACCAGCAATGTCAGCCGTGAGTATCCCTTTGACGTCATGCTGGAGGTCGGAACCTGCGGCT
Organism: Deinococcus sp. Marseille-Q6407; assembly: GCF_946848805.1. Taxonomy (NCBI): domain Bacteria; kingdom Thermotogati; phylum Deinococcota; class Deinococci; order Deinococcales; family Deinococcaceae; genus Deinococcus; species Deinococcus sp. Marseille-Q6407. The sequence goes on along the minus strand of NZ_CAMPFU010000005.1, from coordinate 711 downwards.
TACCGGAGACCAGCCGGATACAGCTCAATTACATCCGCGGCTTGAACAGGAGGAGATTCAGCTCTTACCTGGGGAGCCTGACCAAAGAGCAGCTGAGCGACGTTGACCGCAAGCTCAAGATTCACCTGGGACTGAGCTGAAAAGGTGATTCGGGAGAAATGGAAATCAGGGGCCTCGCACACAACCTGAAAGATAGGGACCTGAATTCGGGGCGGCCAAGAAGTGTATCGAATCGGCATTCTCTGTTCTAGTCGGTGCTGGAATACGTTGGGGACAGGTGAAAACTGACTACCCCTCAAAACTCTACTGATGCCTTCAGAGACACAGATTTTGTCAGCGTAAGAAGGGCAGCATCTGTCAAAAACGAGTTGCTACGCCAGCAAGAATCCGTCTTGACTGGAGTTGTATGGGTGGAGAGATTTGCTCAGGCATCCAAGCCCTAAGAACTGGATACGTCTGGCACGGTTTAGCCTACGTTTTGAGGGGTAGTCAGGGTACCAGGTTTCCTTTAGACTCATAACTTGCACCTTGCATAGCTGAGCGAATAGCCGTGCTGGTGGAGGAATTCTTGCTCTTTTTGAATTTGGCCCAGCAGGTGGTTGAGCCTGACTTCGGGGAACAAGGCGTAGAGAGCCAAGCGTGCAGCTTCCTTCAAGGTCAGGGCCTCTGAGCGGTGCAGCGTCGTCAGGGTGAAGGCCAGGAAGACCATCA